>CALQPL010000150.1 GCA_943332445.1 Bifidobacterium breve | reverse complement strand
TCGCAATGCGAAGCAGTCTCGATCAGTGATTGACCAGCAAGCTGCCGTGGTGATTTTGCAGTCCGCGCTTGATATGGAGCGAGCCTCCGGTCAGGCACCAGGTGAATGTGTGAGGCTGGAACCGTGAGCTTTCAGCCGGACGTTCCTGTCGATGCACCACCGAGTAAGAAAGCACGACCGGCATTGGTGGTCGCGCTTGTAGTCGTCGGTGCACTCCTGATCGGCGTGGTGTGGGGCCTGTGGTCGGTTTTTGGGCCGCCTAAGGATTACCAGGGCAGCGGTTCGGGGCAGGTTGACGTCACCATTCCGTCGGGGGCAAGCGCCAAGCGGATCGGAACGATCCTTGAACAGGCTGATGTGGTGGCTAGCCAGCGAGCTTTTGTTGCGGCGGCGAAAGATAACCCTGATTCCCGCAGCATTGGGCCTGGTTCGTATTCCATGCCGTTGAAGATGAGTGCTGCCGAAGCGGTTAAGCGTTTGTTGAACCCGTCAGCGCGCATCACCGCTCGCGTCATTGTCCGTGAGGGTGCATCGATTCGCGAGATCACGCAACAGATCGTGACGAAGACCAAGATTTCCCAGTCAGACGTCGAACAGGTGTTAGCCAATCCTCAAGCTCTAGGTCTGCCGGCCTATGCCAAGAATCGCGTGGAGGGATTTCTTTTTCCCGCGACCTACGATGTTGAACCCACAGATACCGCAACGACGTTGCTTGGTGCCATGGTGGACAAGTTCAATCAAGTGGCCACAAGTCTTGAATTCGAACGCACAGCAGAAGCAGTCGGGATTCGCCCCTACGAAGCGGTGACCATCGCGAGTTTGGTTCAGGCCGAAGTTGCTCCAGCTGACTATCCAAAGGTCACGCGAGTAATCCTGAATCGTGTCTCGCAAGGAATGCGTTTGCAGTTTGATTCCACGGTTGCCTACTCGTTGGGTGGCGCCTCGGGTCTGTTGACATTGAAAGATTTACAAAACGATTCCCCGTACAACACCTATCGCAACGATGGTTTGCCACCAACACCAATTAACTCCCCGTCTGAGCTAGCCCTGGAGGCTTCGGTGGCTCCAGTGGCCGGACCGTGGCTGTATTTCGTCACGACAGACCCGGATAAGGGCATAACCAAGTTCACTGACTCGTACGCTGAATTCCTGCAGTTCAAAGCCGAGTACAAAAGGACGCTTCCGTGAGTCAGGCAGAGCCGGTGCGAAGGGCAGCGGTCCTGGGTCACCCCATCGGGCATTCACTCTCGCCTGCGCTACATCGCGCCGCGTACCAGGAATTGGGCTTGCCCTGGACCTACGAAGCCCTTGACGTCATGGCTGATGATGTCGCGAACTTTGTCAGCGCGTGTGGCCCTGAATGGGCCGGACTGTCATTGACCATGCCATTGAAAGAAGCGGTATTGCCGGTTCTTGATACGCGCACACCGGTCGTCGAACTCACCCAATCTGCTAACACGGTTGTTTTTGACAACGGTTTGAAATTCGGTCACAACACTGACGTGAGCGGAATCGTCTCTGCCTTGCAAGAACGCCACGTGGTGTCCATAGACAGCGCAACGATTCTTGGCTCAGGGGCGACCGCTCGCTCGGCCATGGTGGCGTTGCATGAAATGGGAAGTCGCGAATGTGCGGTGGTGGCTCGGGAGGGAGAGTCGTCGCAGCGCATGCGTGATTTAGGCGCACTCCTAGGGCTGGTCGTCGACATCGTGCCTTGGAGTCAGGGAAGTTCGGTGCTGGATCGACCGGTCGTGATGAACACCGCACCGGCAGAGGTAGCCGGTCAATTGACCCCACCACAGGAAGCCGGATTCCTCTTTGACGCGATTTACCACCCCTGGCCCACGCCTTTGGCCTCCAACTGGGCTGGCGAGGTCTTGTCAGGGCTGGATTTGCTGGTCCATCAGGCGCTAGGCCAGGTGGAGTTGATGACCGGGGCTACGGTCCCCATCGCGGTCCTGAGGGCGGCTTTGGACCCAAGTTAGTCCGTTTTGTCCCAATTCGGGCGCATTTTTGGGCGTAGTTGTGCCTGAGAGTTCAGTTTTTTCGTGGGGTGCCGATAACTGAGGCAGAACCACCGCCGAGATTCCGGCGGTGCGCACAAGGAGGCCCGCAGTGAAGCAACTCGGCGACATCCTGCTGGAGGACGGGCTGATCACGACCGATCAGCTCAGTGTTGCCGTTGATCAGCATCAAACGTTGGGCCGCAGTCTTGGTCGCGTGTTGGTTGATCAAGGGATCTTGAGTGAGACGCAGTTGGTTGCTGCCTTGGCCCAGCAAATCGGATTGCGCTTTATTGACCTCAGCGATTTTCCTGTTGATGGTTCCGCCCTTGCTCGCATTCCTGGTTCGGTATGTCGTCAGCACATGGCGATTCCCATCGGTTTTGAAGAAGGTCGCATCGTTGTTGCGATGGCTGACCCCGCCAACGTTTTTGCCGCGGACGACATTCGCACGATCAGTGGTTACGAAGTGTTGCCAGCAGTGGCAACCCGCGCCGATGTGGCGGCCGCGATTGACCGCTACTACCGCGCGGACTCTGACCTTGACGATTTGACGACAGCTCTTGAAGATGCTGATGAAGCCACAGGTGATGACCTCGCGGGGCTGAAGGAAGTCGTCGAAGACGCACCCATCGTCAAGTTCGTGAACTTGCTGATTACCCAGGCAATTCAAGACCGCGCTTCTGACATTCACCTTGAGCCCACTGAACAGGATCTGCGCGTGCGCTACCGCATTGACGGTGTGCTGCACGAGGTCATGCGTTCGCCCAAATCGATCCAATCTGGTGTGATTTCACGCCTGAAGATCATGGCCGACATCAACATCGCTGAGCGTCGAATCCCACAGGATGGGCGCCTTTCGGTCTCGGCTCATGGCAAGAAGGTGGACCTTCGTGTCGCAACTTTGCCGACCGTGTGGGGCGAAAAAGTCGTCATGCGAATTCTGGACAACTCCACGGCCCGCCTGGACTTGTCTGAATTGGGCTTCACGCAAAACAACTACGAACGTTACAGCGAAAGCTTCGGTAAGCCCTACGGCATGATTTTGGTGACTGGTCCTACCGGATCGGGTAAGTCAACAACGCTGTACGCGACGCTCAATATTTTGAACCGTCCTGAAGTCAACATCATCACGGTCGAAGACCCGGTTGAGTACCGCTTGCCGGGAATTAGCCAAGTGCAAACCAATGCCAAGGCTGGTCTGACGTTCGCGTCCTCGCTGCGATCAATTCTTCGATCCGACCCCGACATCGTCCTCATCGGTGAGATTCGTGACCACGAGACCGCGCAGATTGCTGTTGAAGCTGCGTTGACCGGTCACCTCGTGCTGTCGACTCTGCACACCAACAATGCTCCGTCAGCCATCACGCGTTTGACCGAGATGGGCATTGAGCCCTTCCTGGTGGGTTCGGCCGTGGATGCGGTGTTGGCTCAACGTTTGGCACGCCGCTTGTGTATGAAGTGCAAGGAGGCCTATACGCCTACCGAGGAGACCCTGACAGCCGCGAAGGTCAACTGGGACTTGTCGACCGGAATTCCTACCCTGTACCGCCCCGTGGGCTGCCCGTCGTGCTCAAACACCGGCTACAAAGGCCGCATGGCTCTCCACGAGGTCATGATGGTCAACGAGGAAATTGAGCGTTTGGCCGTTGAGCACGCCCCGGCTACGGAAATTACGGCTGCTGCGCTGCGATCGGGCATGGTGACCCTGCGCAATGACGGCATGACCAAGGTTCTCAATGGGACGACCTCGATTGACGAGATCCTGCGCGTAGTGGTCTAGATCCGCGCTTAAGGAAATGCCTGAAAGGGCC
>CALQPL010000149.1 GCA_943332445.1 Bifidobacterium breve | reverse complement strand
TGGACGAATTTGCCACCCCAGAAGACGAAGAAAGCGATAGCGAACTGTTCGATCAATTGATGTCCGGGCAACGCGACTTCTACCGAACGACCACCTCCTCACACCGGCCAGACGGACTGATCTTTTTCGGCGACCTGAGTATCTCCGTTGTGCGCAATGATGAGGGTGAAGTTCTGTGGATCATCAACCAAATCTTGGACATTACCGAGCAAACGGGCGTGCGCCAAAAGCTGATTCAGTTGGCAACGATCGATCAAACGACCGGACTGCTTAACCGGGCCTCGATCGTTGACAAACTCAATGTGAGCATCAACGAGACCGTGAGTTGGGGCGGCAGCGTCGGTGTTCTCTTGATCGACCTTGACCGATTTCGCTCGGTCAACGACTCCCTAGGCCACGCTGCCGGAGATGAGCTCCTCAACGAAATTGCCGTTCGACTCCAGCAAGCAGTGGGACTGCGTGCCACGGTGGGACGTTATGGCGGCGACGAATTTCTCTTGATCGCACCAGGTGCATCTAACGAACGTGAAATGGCGGGCCTGATCGGCCAAGTCAATGCAGTCATCGGCCAAGAATTTGACATTGCTGGTCGTCGAATCGTTCTGACCGCATCTCTTGGTGCTTCCTTTTATTCTCCGTTGTCAAATGCCCAATCGTTGATTCAAGAAGCGGCCACGGCTTTGACGGAAGCAAAGCGCCAGGGGCGCTCTCGGTTGCAAGTTTTTGACAACGTCTTAGCCAACGCAGCGGCCTACCGGCTTCAAGTAGAAGAAGAACTGCGCAAAGCAATCGCCAATCATGAGTTTGTGGTCTATTACCAACCCATCATCAAGCTAGCCACGTTTAAGCAGGTTGCGCAGGAAGCCCTCGTGCGCTGGGAACACCCCACCGATGGGCTGACTGGTCCGGTCAGTTTTATCGAAATTGCTGAAGACTCAGGTTTGATTGCCGGCATTGGGCGCCAAGTTCTGGAGCAAGTGTGTCGGGACATTCGCGACACCCCCACCCTTGAAGGAAAGGTCGCCGTCAACATCTCGGCTGTGGAGTTGTCCGACCCCGAATGGCTCGATAACGCGTTGAGGATCATTCGTGACGTCGGGATTGAGCCATCTCGCTTGATTTTCGAAATTACTGAAACCTCCGTTCTTGCCACCACGCGTGATGTCAAAACGGACTTAGCTATCTTGCGCAACCTCGGTGTGGGCATTCAGGTGGACGACTTCGGCACCGGGTTTTCCTCGATCTCGCTGCTGCGAGACCTACCGGTCACCGGAATGAAGCTCGACCGCTCCTTCGTGGCCACCATGCTCAATCCCAATGGTCAAGAAAATGCTCTGGCTCGAGGCCTGTCCCTTTTGGCCCAATCGCTGGGACTTCCCGGCGTTGCCGAGGGCATCGAATCCGAAGAACAAGCCATTGCTCTTCGAGACATGGGCTGGGCCTACGGTCAGGGGTATTACTTTGGCCGTCCAGCACCGCTGAACAACGTGGCTAACTAGTAACAACCCACGATCGTCGCGGCGAGCACGTCCATCGAGCGCCGGATTTGCAAGCGCGTGTATTTCTTCGTTGAGACTTTGTTTAACACGATGGAGAACAACCGCGGCTTCCCATCAGCGGCGATGGCGATTCCCGACAGTGACAACACCCCCGTCAGCGATCCGGTCTTGGCAAAAACCTTTCCGGCCGCGCACTTTGATGGACGTGTCGTATACCTCTTGTTGCTGGCCTTCAACGTTCCGGTTCGACCCGCGATCGGAAGCGCGGATTGCACTCCTGCAAAAGCGGGATCGCCATTAGTGGCTACGCGCAAAATCGTGACTAAGGCTTTGGCTGATAAACGGTTCGCACGCGAGACCCCACTGCCATCAACGATTGATACGCCAGCCATCGGCACACCCATGGCGGCTAACTGTGCTTGTGCTGAGGCGCGAACGCCTGCCCAGGTGGCCGGTTGGCCCGTCGCTATTGCTGAATTGCGTGCCACGGTTTCTGCAATGTTGTTATCGCTGACCAACAACATGCGATTAATAGCCGTTTGCAACGGTGCACCCACCACTTTGGTCACGTGGGTTCCCGTGGCACCGGTGACTTGGCCCGCGTACGTTGCTGGAACCCCAGCAGTCACCAGCCGTTGAACAAAATACTGGGTAGCAAAGCGAGCAGGCGTTGACGTTGTGTGCCCATAAATCGACAAGGCATCGACCGGATTGATTTGATAGGGAACATACGTCGATAACCAGCCGCGCGGTGAGGTGAACGGGGCAAAGCGCGAGTTGTCGTACTGCACGCGTACTGATGCAACCGGTGTGGGCGAAGCCTTCAAGGCATCGGCCGTGCGCTGTGCGAGGAGGTTGATGCGCTCATAGGTCAGCATCGGATCACCTCCACCAACAATGACGATCGTTGATGGATCAGCGGTACGAATAACGCGGGTCGTCGACGTTGATGCTGGACCCAGAGTTTTCAACGCGACGACCGCTGTTGCGAGCTTGAGGTTTGAAGCGGGAATTTGACCGACCAGGGATTGCCGTGAATAGATCGTGGAGCGGGTTTGGGGATCAAAGACGCGAACCGAAAAGTCTTTTCCGAATCGAGGACTTCGCACCCGCTGGATGAGTTTGGCCTTGATCCGAGCATTGACGGTGGCACTAGAAATGCCCGTGGACGGACTTGGAGTCGGAGTCGGTGACACGGTCGCATTCGCCGTGGGCGCAAGGATCGCTGACCCGGCGAAGACACCACACAGCAGGACGGTTGCCACCGTCGCCCGCACCGCACGCGTCTTTTCCATGCACCCCAGTATCCAACGCCGGCAAAATTGTGCACAAAATGGTCACAAAATGCCATCTGGATGGACCGTTCTGTTCCTTTCAGTACTCACTGGTAGGTACAGTGATGCCCTATTGATCGCCCCCTGGCTTAAGGATTGACGGACATGCCTTTCACCTTCGCTGCAGCAGTTTCCTCGCGCCCATCACGCGTTGTGCGTATGACACAACTTGTTGCGGCGGTGCTGGCCGTGGCCTTGATCACCGCTGGGTGTTCGAGCAACAACAATGGGCCGGCTACTTCCGGACCCAGTGGTTCAGGCAGCGCAGCCGGGCTCGACGATGCCTCACCGGGTGTCACAGCCACCACCATCAAGATTGGTTACTACGTCAGCGAACTTGGCACAGTGCGAGCGTCCCTAGGCTTCCAGCAGGCCGACTACGGCGATGTAACCAAGCAGATTCAGGCCTACGTTACCTACATCAACGCTAACGGTGGCATCGGCGGACGCCAGATCATTCCCGTCATTAAGACGTACGAAGGAAGCCTTGACGCCCCGGAATATGCCGAATCATTCTGCAGCTCGTTTACCCAAGACGAACAAGTCTTCGCCGTGGTCTTTGAAGGACAGCTGCAAAACAATGTGCGCCCGTGCTACGCAGCGCGCAAGACCATCATGATTGACCAAGGTTTGCTGGCAAAGGACCAAGTTGAATTTGACCGCTTCGCCCCATACTTGTGGTCACCGACCTTTCCTGAATACGGCAGCTACCTCAAGGCTCAACTGCAAACCCTGCAAAGCGAAGGCTGGCTAACAGGTGCCAAGGGTGTGTCAATCATCGGCATTGACAACGACGTAGCCCGTCGTCAAATTGACCAAAGTGTGATTCCATTTCTGGCCTCAGTTGGCGTCACCAATACCCAGAAGTTCTTCATTGACACGTCAACCGTTGGATCTCTCGGCGCTGGCTCATCGGCGGCACTGACCGGGACCGCGAACGCCGGCCTGGACCGCGTCTTGGTCGTCGGTGGTGCACGCATCTTGCCCATCGCCGTCACGACGTCCGAAGCAAACGACCTCGTTAACGT
>CALQPL010000148.1 GCA_943332445.1 Bifidobacterium breve | reverse complement strand
CGCGATCTTCACTCGCGCCCTTTTCCGCTGCCCGCGCGGCCATGACATCTAGCGGCAAGGCCTGTGCAGTAATCGGGCGGCCCAACACCTCACTGATGATCGCAGCCATATCGGATTGGCTGAGGTTTTGCGGACCCGCCAATTCGTAACTTGCAAATTCGTGCCCTGATTGCGTAGCCACCATGGCCGTTGCCGCGGCGACATCTTCTAAATCCACCACACTAAATTGCACGTCGGTGTTAAACGGCATGGAGTGAATTCCTGTTTCCAGAACGGTGGGCCAAATGACATCAAGGTGCTGCATGTAACGGCAGGGTTCAATAATCGAATACGTCACACCCGAGTTGACGATCATCTCGGTGGCATCGAGCTTGAGTGAGTGGTGACGCACATCGCGAAGGATGGGATACATCACCGAGTAGTAGATGAAACGGCTTGCGCCATTGGCCTTCGTAGCATCAACAAAGGTCTGGGTGATTTCCAACTCTTGCGGATGCATCGGTGGTCCCACATGCAAGACGACATCAGTGCCGGCAACCGCGCGATTGATCGAATCGGCATCTGTCATGTCGCCCACGAATACTTCGGCCGCACCAAGTGCCAAGAGGCCGTCGGCCTGCTCAGGGTTACGGATGAAGGCTCGCACGTCCGCACCGCGAGCAACCAGGGCTCGCAAGAGGGCTTTTCCTGTGCGGCCGCCGGCGCCAGTGAGCACGATCATCAGAACCTCTTCTTCAGAACCATCGGCAGTCCACCATGGGGCCGAATAGTGACCAGCGGATCCAGTCTGACGTCATGTCCCAGCACGGGATCCAGCGTGCAGGTGGATGCTACTGCGGCCACCACAAGCACCGCTTCCATTAAGGCCAAATCTCTCCCTATACATAGATTGGGTCCGGCACCAAACGGAATGTAGGTAAACCGGGAATTTTGTTCACTCGAGCCAGCAGCGAATCGTTCTGGGTTGAACGTTTCTGGGTCGGGCCAGTACTCGTGCGTGCGGTGCAAAACGTACGGACTAACAAAGACGTACGAACCGGCCGGGACTTCAACACCCATCACGTCCCCATCGATGAGGGCCCGTCGCGAGATCACCCACGCCGGTGGATACAAGCGCAGCGATTCATCAATGACCTGTCGGGTATAGGTCAACCGCGAGAGGTGCTCAAACCGGGGGCGCTCGCCCTTCAGGACTTCATCAACTTCAGCAATGAGTTTGTCGCGCACCTCTCGGTTTTGTCCGAGCAAGTGCCAAGTCCACGTCAATGACGTTGCCACCGTTTCATGACCGGCCACAATCAACGTGACGATCTCATCGCGTAACTGACGATCATCAAATCCTTCGCTGGCCATGAGCATCGCCAAGAGGTCCGGGGTCTCGGGGCCAGCACCTCGACGCAAAGCTTCACGTCGAGCCCCCACCATCACCTCAACCGTGCGATCCAGCGTGCGCAAGCTGTTCTTCAGGGCGACATTTCCCAGCGTGGGCCAGCTCAAGGGAGCCGCCAGGGGTGATCGGGCCCGGGCTACCACCACATCGAGGGCCTTGAGCACCGCCTGGACCAGTTCACCAGCCTCGCCGCTCAAGTCGTGACTAAACAGCGATCGCCCGACGGCCTCCAAGGCCGTACGCATCATGGCGTCGTCAACATCGACCACGTCGCCGTCGCGTTTGCGAGCCCATGAGGCCAACAGTCGGTCAACCGCGATGTCGATGTGCTCAACAAATTGATCAAGCACCGCTCGATGAAAAGCCGGTTGCATCAGACGACGCTCTTTGCGCCACAGTTCGCCATCGCTGGTCAATAGGCCATTGCCCGTAACTAATGACAGGGATTGATATTGAACGGTCGCCCGATCGTGCGTTCGGTGTTCGGTTTGTAACACCTGCTTGACCGCATCAGGGTGGTTTGCGAAAAACACTCTTTGGCCGGGGATAGGAAACTCCACCACGTCGCCATACGTTTGTGCTGCGTGAGTGAGGAACTCCAGCGGGTCGCGACGAATGCGCGGCAGAGCGCGCAACATATCGAGAGGTTCGGGACCGGCCACGCACTCATCTTGCTCTAGTGCGCCTCAGAAAACTAACTTCCGCGACGAACGATTCCGCGAAGTAAGACAAAACCCACAACAGCCCCGGCGACCTTGGCGACACGATCAGTACGCAAGCCGGTCTCGGGATCGACAAACCAATCCTTGACTTTGGCGATACCGGACTCAGCCAAGGCCAGGGGATTTGCTGCATCGGCCAGACTGTCCACGCTTTCGGCTAAACGCTCGCGGGCAGCCGTGATCTGGGCCTCTAGCTCCTCCGGAGTGGGCTCAGGGGCGGGTTGCGAGGCTGGTGTGGTGGTTTCAGTCATGAGTATCACCCTAGCCCTAGCCCCCGACCCACCGGTCTTGTTGCGAATCTTTTGCGAAAAGACCCAACTGGCTTTAGATTTGGGTCATGCATTTGACTCGACGTTCAGCAGGCACGCTTGCCATTGCCGTGACGCTGGCCGCGGTGAGCCTGACCGCCTGCTCCTCTGAGCCCGCAAGCCAAGCCGATGGCAAGCTCCTTGTGGCCACCACTGTGGCACCGCTGACCAGCATCACGTCGGCCGTTGCGGGTAACAAAGCCCGCGTTGAGGGCATCGTGCCGGAAGGCACGAACTCGCACACCTTTGAGCCCAGCCCACAAGTTGCGCAGTTGTTAAGCAAAGCCGATCTGGTGTTCATCAACGGACTCAAGCTCGAGGATCCCACCAAAGACCTCGCTGAGCGCAACATCAAAGATGGCGCGCGCATCGTTGAAGTCGGCACTGACGTTTTACCCGAGTCCGATTACATCTACGACTTTTCCTTCCCGAAAAAAGATGGCAAGCCCAATCCGCACTTGTGGACTGACCCCACGTACGCAAAGAAGTACGCAACGGTCATCGCTGGCGCTTTAGCAAAGGCTGATCCAAAGAACGCCGCTTACTACAAGAAGAACGCCGCAGCATTCAACAAACAAGCCGATGCCCTCGATGCTGCTTTGCGCAGCGATCAAGTCAGCGTGCCGCGTCGAGTACTCCTGACCTATCACGATGCTTATGCCTACTTCAGCAAGACGTACGGGTGGACCGTCATCGGAGCGGTTCAGCCTAAGAATTTTGAAGACCCCGCTCCCCAGGAAATTGCCCGCATCATTGACCAGGTCAAGGCCGAAAAGGTGCCCACCATCTTCGGGTCCGAGGTTTTCCCCTCCAGCGTCCTGAGCGAAATCGGCAAGGCCACCGGTGCCCGGTACGAAGACTCACTGCGCGATGACGATTTGCCCGGTGCCCCTGGTGAAGCAGTTCACTCCTGGCTGGGCCTGATGCGATACGACTACCAAACGATGATCAAGGGTCTAGGTGGAAAGTCGCCGGCCCTCGACAAACTGACCATCACCCCTGCTAATCCAGATGAGGCGGTTTACCCCCAGTGACCGGAACCGGAGTAGGTCGAGTCATTCTCGATGTCGCGAACGCGAGTGCAGGCTACGACGAAGCCCTCGTTCTTCGAAATGTTGACTTTCATGTACATGAAGATCAGTTCACCGGAATTGTTGGCCCATCGGGTGCTGGCAAGACCACGCTCCTGCGATTGCTGTTAGGCGTTGTCGAACCACGAACTGGAAGCGTGACCCGCGAGCCGGACCTGCGCGTGGCCTACGTCCCTCAGCTCGAGACCGTCAACTGGGACTTCCCCATCACCGTTGATGAGTGCGTACTCATGGCCCGCACCGAACAGCGCAAGCTTCCCTGGGCTAGCCCCAGTGAAAAGAAGAAGGTCGCCGATGTCCTCGAACGACTGGGGATTGCCGACTTAGCGCATCGCCACATTCGGGCGCTCTCTGG
>CALQPL010000147.1 GCA_943332445.1 Bifidobacterium breve | reverse complement strand
GAAATGTCTTTGCCCATGACAGCTGGCGGCATGGTCTTTGAAATCTTGTCGCCTAAGGCGGGCGGGAATCCCATCACGCGAGCCGAGTCGCGCACTGCGGCTTTGGCCTTGATGGAGCTGTACGTCACGATTTGTGCCACGCGATCCTCGCCATACTTTTGCGTGGCATAGCGGATCATGTCGCCACGACTGCGATCGTCGAAGTCGATGTCGATGTCGGGCATGGACACGCGCTCAGGATTCAAGAACCGCTCAAACACCAGGCCGTGAAGAATGGGGTCTAGCTCAGTGATTCCCATAGCCCAGGCGATGACTGCACCTGCGGCCGATCCTCGACCGGGCCCCACGCGAATGCCGTTGGCCTTGGCGTAGTCGATGAGGTCAGCCACCACAAGGAAATAACCCGGGTAACCCATCTTCAAGATCACGCCGGTTTCGTACTCGGCCTGCTTGCGGTGAGTGTCTGGAACGCCCTGCGGGAAGCGCTTGTTTAATCCACGCTCAACTTCTTGGATCAACCAGGATTCCTCGGTGTGACCTTCGGGCACGGGGAACACCGGCATGAGGTTGGCATCTTCGTTGAATTCGATGTTGCACCGCTCGGCAATAAGCAAGGTGTTGTCGCACGCTTCCGGTAGTTCCGACCACACTGCGCGCATTTCATCGGAGGACTTCAAATAGAAATCCTGCGCATCAAACCGGAAGCGCTTTTCATCTGACTTCAAGGCGCGCGTGCCGATACACAGCAACACATCATGGGTGTCACTGTCGGACTTCTCGACGTAGTGCAAGTCGTTGGTGGCCAGCAAAGGAATCTGCAACGACCGCGCGATGCGCAGCAAATCTTCACGGTGGCGACGTTCGATCCCCAGTCCGTGATCCATCAGTTCGCAGTAAAAGTTGTCCGCGCCAAAGATGTCGCGCAGGTCGCCGGCCACAGCAAGGGCTTGGTCGTAGTTTCCTGCCTGGAGCCAGCGATTGACCTCACCACTGGGGCAACCGGTCGTCCCGATGATCCCCTTGGCATAAGTCTCGAGCAATTCACGGTCAAACCGCGGTTTGTAGTAATACCCCTCAAGACTGGCCAAGCTCGACAACCGAAACAGGTTGTGCAACCCCTCAGTCGACTGAGCAAGCAGTGTCATGTGGGTGTAGTTCTGGCGTCCCTTACCCGCTGTTGGGTCTTCACCTTGCTCTTCGTAGCCACCACCGAAGTCAAAGGCACGGCGCTCACGCCTGCCCTGGGGTGCGTAGTAACCCTCCAGGCCGATGATGGGCTTAATGCCGGCCGACTTGGCTCGCTTGTAAAAATCGTAAGCGCCGAACAAGTTGCCATGGTCAGTCATGGCAATGGCTGGCATCTCGAGCTCGGCTGCCTTGGTGACTAAGTCTTTAACGCGAGCGGCTCCATCGAGCATGGAGTACTCGGTATGCACATGAAGGTGCACAAACGAGTCGCTCACGTGATTCCCTCCGGCTATTCCTCAACGTTCTCGCTCACCACAACGCGTGAGCATCAAACACAGGTCTTACGTACTTACGCAATGACGCACTTACGCACTTAGGTGTCAGTCCGGGGGAAGTCAGACAGGTAAGAGGATCAGTTTAGTCCCTGACAGCGACAGCGCCGTGCTTTATGCGCTCTGGCCGTGGTGTCGCCGGCCGGGCGCCTGCGTCCCCTCGAGTCAACCGCCGGTTGGACTGGCAGATCAGCCGGCCGCACGAAGGCGATTAAGTGCCTCTTGCAAGTCCGCCGGAGGTTCACTACTTACCGCCACTGGAAGCCCCGTTCGCGGATGAGCGAAGCTCAAACGTGCTGCGTGCAACCACTGCCGTTCCAGGCCCAGGCGAGCAGACAACGTCGGGTCGGCGCCATACGTCAAGTCACCAACGCACGGATGACGGACGGCCGACATGTGGACTCGGATTTGATGCGTGCGTCCGGTTTCGAGGTGGACCTCGACCAGACTCGCGTGTGGGAAGGCTTCAAGCGTCGCGTAGTGCGTGATGCTCGGCTTGCCTCCGGCAACCACCGCCCAGCGATAGTCCGCCGAGGGATGGCGATCAATGGGTGCATCAATAGTTCCACTGCTGGGGTCAGGGTGGCCTTGGACGACGGCCAAATAAATCTTCTCCACGGTGCGTTCTTTGAAAGCGCGCTTGAGTTCGGTGTACGCGAGCTCACTTTTAGCCACGGCCATGAGCCCGCTGGTTCCCACATCAAGGCGATGGACGATGCCTTGGCGCTCGGCCGCCCCACTCGTGGAAATTCGATATCCAGCCGCGGCCAGACCCCCCACGACCGTGGTGCCGGTCCAGCCAGGGCTCGGGTGGGCTGCTACTCCCACTGGCTTGTCGACAATGACCACATCCTCATCGTCATAGACGATGGTCAAACCAGGTACCGGCTCAGCGGTCTCAGGGTCAAAGGTTGATTGCACCTCGTCGGCCAACGTCACTTCAAGCCATGCGCCTGCCACCAGGCGATCACTTTTGCCCACGCTTTTGCCATCAAGTAATACGTCCCCCGCCACAGCAAGTTCAGCGGCTTTGGTTCGCGAAATCCCTAAGAGTCGCGAAAGCCCAGCATCAACGCGCTCGCTATCGAGCCCATCGGGCACTGGTAGGGATCGTGAACTCACAGGTCTGAGTATGGCGGTTGGTCTGCGGGCAGGTCGTCACCCGGTGACGATGCACCTGAAACCGGTTCACTCATGGCAACTCCGCGCACTGCCAAAATAGCAATGGAAGCAGCAGCGAGGGTCAAAGCCACATCGGCGAGATTGAATACGGAGAAGTACTTCACGTCAACGAAATCGACCACTGCTCCGCGCCCCACTCCTGGGGATCGCGTCAGGCGATCAATGAGATTACCCACGGCACCACCCAGCAATGCCCCTAAAGCCACAGCCCAAGCGCGAGAGGTCAACGTCCGGGCTTGCTTGACCACTACCACCGCAACAGCGACAGCTACCAGCGAAAAGACGATGGTGGCCGACGCCCCAAGTCCAAAGGCGGCACCGGCATTGCGTATGACCGTGAATTGAATCCACTGCCCCACCACAGCAATAGAGGGCTGACCTTCACGAAAGGTGACGGCTGCCCATTTGGCGCCTTGGTCCAGGACAAGGACCAGCCCTGCAACTCCCAGCACTAACGGGAGTAAGCCTGACTTGCCAGACTGACTCAGCGTCGTTCCTCACGCTGCTTACACGGCATACACAACGTCGCGTAAGGACGGAACTTCAGTCGTTCCTTACCAATGGGATTGCTGCAGATTCCGCACTTGCCATACGACTTCTTGGCAATCCGCTCAAGGGCGTTTTCGACTTGCTCGAGGAGATCGCGAGCATTGTTGGCCAGTGCCATCTCGTGCTCGCGTTCAAAAGTTTTAGTGCCTGCATCGGCTTGGTCATCGCCCGCGCCATCACCAGAATCAGCAATCAATTCGGCAATTTCTTCTTGTTGCTGAGCAATTTCAATAACGAGCCGCTTTGCCTCACGCTGGAGTTCGGCCTTGACTTCCTTCATTTCTGCGGCAGTCCATGGCGCTTCATTCGCTCCCACGACATACACAGCAGGAGCTGGTCGTTCGGCAGCCGGGTTGAGAGGCACGAGCTTCTTCGGCTTCTTACGCGACTTGGGCTTGAGTCCACTGGGTGCTTGCTTGGCCCAGGCCTTGAGCTCAACGACGGGTGGTGGAGCAGCGACCTTCTTTGTTGATGCCGGCTTGTCCGCAACGTCCTTGGCTGCCGCTACTTTTGGTGCGGCTTTGGGTGCAGCAGCCTTTTTCGCTGGAGCAGCCTTCACAGCGGCCTTCTTGGCGGGAGCCTTTTTCGCGGGAGCCTTTTTTGCGGGAGCCTTCTTCACAACCGCT
>CALQPL010000146.1 GCA_943332445.1 Bifidobacterium breve | reverse complement strand
TGTTGTTGACCTATGTAGTGGCTCGGGTGCCATCGGGCTAGCAATCGCGCACGAGTGTTCCACTGCACAGTTGCACTCGGTGGAATTAGATGACGATGCGTTCTTGTGGTTGCAGCGCAATGTTGAGGCACTCAATCTCGGTGCGCGCGTTCAGGCGTATCACGACGATGCAACGTCGGCATTGCCTGACCTGACCGGTCGTGTTGATGTGGTGGTGTGTAATCCGCCCTATGTGCCTCTTGATGCGACGATCCGCGATCCAGAAGCCGCTCGGTTCGATCCTCCAATGGCGTTATGGGGCGGCATTGACGGTCTGGATGTGATTCGGGGGATTGAGGCCAACGCAGCTCGACTGCTCAAGCCAGGCGGTTTGTTGGTCATTGAGCACGCTGACGTACAAGGCGAGACGCTGCCATTGCTTTTGATGAGCAGTTATCACGATAATCAACGCGTGTGGACCGACGTTATGGATCAGCGCGACCTCACTGACCGGCCACGGTTCACGGTCGCTCGACGAGCAGGTGCCGCGTGAGCGCGATTTTTGATTGCTCCGACGAACTCGAACGTGAGCGTGGCCTTGCACTAGCAGTCGCTGTCCTCAAACGCGGTGGGCTGGCAGCCTTCGCCGCGGATTCAAGTTATGCCCTCGCCTGTGATGCATTTGATCGGTCAGCGGTAGCCGAATTGTTGAAAGCGAAAGGGCGCGATGCCCGGACGCCAGTTTCAGTCCTTGTCCCCTCGGCAACAACCGTTGGTGGACTGGTTCATCAGGTCACTGACACGATGACGGCTGTTGTGGAAGCTTTTTGGCCCGGCAATGTCACCATCGTTGCGCGCAGTGCAGGGTCCTTGGTCTGGGACCTCGGGGACACCGGCGGCACCGTCAGCATCCGCATGCCGATGGCGGAATTGGCGCAAGATGTGTTGATTCGCACCGGTCCGCTGGCGGTGATGTCGGCGAACCGCATCGGAATGCCAGCTCCTTTGGGCGTTGCGGAAATGGTCGCCGGCCTTGGTGACATTGCTGAACTAGATGTGATCTTGGATTCAGGAATGCTCGATCAACTGGCCCCTAGTTCGATTGTTGACCTAACGGGTGAGCGCCCGAGATTGCTGCGCGAAGGCTCGGTCACCGCCGATCAATTGCGAGTGGTCTTGGGTGATCTAGAGGTGCTGGAGTGAGTGGTGTGACGACGTTGACCGTCTGCGCCCTTGACTTTGCCTAGTCATAGACTCAACACACCTATTAGCCACGCTCGCCACAGGAGTTCGTATGACTTCGTCCGATGTGCCCTTTTGGGGACCAGACTTCGCCGCATTGAATCGTCAGGACCCTGAAATTGCGACGGTGCTGTTGGACGAACTGGACCGTCAGCGCGAAGGTTTGCAACTGATTGCCAGTGAGAACTTCACTAGCCCTGCGGTGCTCGCCGCTCTGGGCAGCACGTTGAGTAACAAGTACGCCGAGGGATACCCCGGCAAGCGTTATTACGGCGGATGCTCCGAGGTGGACAAGGCAGAAAACATCGGCATCGAGCGGGCGAAGGCACTCTTTGGTGCTGATCACGCCAACCTGCAGCCACACTCGGGTGCCAGCGCCAACATCGCTGCGTACGCCGCGTTCTTGGTTCCCGGCGACACGGTTCTTGCGATGTCCCTGCCGCACGGTGGTCACCTCACACATGGCTCAAAGGTGAACTTCAGTGGCAAGTGGTTCAACACGGTCTCGTATGGAGTGCGTGAAGACACCGAACTCATTGACTACGACCAAGTGCGCGAATTAGCTCGTGAGCACCGCCCAAAGATGATCATTTGTGGTGCCACCGCATACCCACGCCTGATTGATTTTGCGGCTTTCCGGGAAATTGCTGACGAAGTCGGAGCGATCTTGATGGTCGACGCCGCTCACTTCATTGGCTTGGTTGCCGGCAAGGCCATCCCTAGCCCCGTTCCTTTCGCCGACGTTGTGTGCTTCACCACGCACAAGGTCTTGCGTGGTCCGCGTGGCGGAATGATTTTGTGCCGGGAAGAACATGCGACCAAGATCGACAAGGCGGTGTTCCCCTTCATGCAGGGTGGGCCATTGATGCATGCTGTTGCGGCCAAGGCCGTGGCGCTGCGCGAGGCTGCTTCCCCCGAATACCAGACCTATGCCAAGCAAGTGATTGCGAATGCGCAGGCCCTGAGTTCTGGTTTGGCTGATCGCGGCATGCGTCCGGTCAGCGGCGGAACTGATACACACCTGTCGTTGATTGACTTGCAGGGAATTGGTGTGACGGGTGCAGAAGCCGAAGCGCGCTGCGATGCCGCTCGCATCACCTTGAACAAGAATGCGATTCCTTACGATCCGCAACCACCGATGGTTTCTTCGGGCATTCGCGTGGGAACTCCAGCTGTCACGACACAAGGATTGGTCGAGGCAGACATGGCAGTCGTCGCGGATCTGATTGGCCGTGCGGTGCGTGATGAAGACGGAACACAAGCAGCCACGATCGCCGCTGAAGTATCAGCCTTGGTGGGTAAGCACCCTGCGTACGCTCAAAACTAGAGCGGGCGCGGGTACCATCAACTAACCCACCCACCATGTAACGAACGGCGATTCATGAGGCAACGAGCCAGGTTTGTGTTCTCAACCTTGGTCCTTGACCTGCTTGCTCTCGCGGTGAGTTTGGTGTTGGCCTCGATCCGCGTCTTTGACGTGGTGTGGTTGCCGTCAGCAAACCTCCTAGCCTTTCAAAACCCGCGGCCCATGCTGGGCGTGTTAGTCATCGGTGTCGTGCTGGGCTCATGGTTGGCCTTGCGCGTGGTCGATCCTGCTTTGTCTAGACCGAACTATGGCCATGCACTGTTTGCTTTGGCCATTGCCATTGGCGTGGTGGCCGCCGGGTCCTTCCTATTGCGTACTTACTTTTCGCGCGAGTTCGTGATTGTCACGCTCGGTGTGTGGCTGGTTCTGGCTCTGATTCATCGAGCCCTGCGCCGAACCGTCCCGTGGATTGAAGCCATGGTCGTTGTCTCTGACGAGGAATATCTCGTGGCCGATTTGGCAGCAGCCCGGCATGCGCGCGTGGAACAGATTCTCAAGCCGCAAGGACAAGCTCCCGCGGAGAGCCTGCCGCCGGATGTGACCTTGATCGTTGATTTGCGTGCGGTGTTGAGCGACTCCATGGCCAGTTTTGTGTCCTCATCAACGTTGGCGGGGTTGGAAGTTCGTCCTCTGAGTCAGGCCTACGAAGATCACACCGAGCGCATTCCGCTGGTGCACTTAGCGGAAGGGTGGGAAATTTCCGTACCCCTTGGCCGACGAGCGGTGTACGAGCCTTTTAAGCGCATCATTGAGGTCGCCTTTACCGCCGTCACCGCACCCTTGTGGTTGATCATCATGGCGCTGACGGCTCTTGCGATCCGCATTGATTCAGGTCGATCGGTGATCTTTAAGCAGAGTCGTACTGGTAAAGACGACAAGCCCTTCACGATCTATAAGTTCCGCACGATGGTCATTGATGCAGACAAAAATGCACCGCAGTTCACGATTAAGGATGATCCGCGCATCACCAGAATCGGCAAGTTCTTGCGGCGCACTCGCCTTGATGAAGTCCCGCAATTGATCAATGTCCTCAAGGGGGAGCTGTCTTTGGTGGGTCCGCGAGCTGAGCAAGTCGTCTTCGCGGATCAGTTTCAAGAAGTCATTCCGTTTTATCGCTACCGCCACTTAGTCCGCCCAGGAATTACTGGCTGGGCACAGGTGAATTCCGGTTATGCCGACAACCTTGAAGCCACCATTGAAAAGTTGACCTATGACTTGTACTACGTGCGGCATATGTCACCTTGGGTTGACTTGAACGTGTTGTGGCGAAGCGTGGTAACGGTTTTGTCCGGTAGGGGAGCTCA
>CALQPL010000145.1 GCA_943332445.1 Bifidobacterium breve | reverse complement strand
CCGAGTCCGCTCACGGATGCAACGCGCTTTTCGGCTCATGCCGGTGGTGCACGCATCTTGCTTAAGCGCGAGGACCTTAATCACACCGGTTCGCACAAGATCCACAATGTGCTCGGTCAGGCCCTGCTGACTCAACGCATGGGCAAGACGCGCGTTATTGCTGAACCCGGTGCTGGTCAGCATGGTGTGGCCACCGCAACCGCGGCTGCTTTGTTGGGCCTTGAGTGTGTGGTCTACATGGGGGAAGAAGACACCCGTCGTCAAGCCCTCAATGTGGCGCGAATGAAGTTGTTGGGTGCCGAAGTCATTCCCGTCACCACGGGTAGCAAGACGTTGAAGGACGCGATCAACGAAGCCATGCGTGACTGGGTCACCAATGTCGACAACACCCACTACCTCTTAGGCACCGTCGCTGGCCCGCATCCCTTCCCCGTGATGGTGCGTGACTTCCACCGTTGCATCGGATTGGAAGCGCGCCAGCAAGTCCTGGACCTGACCGGGAAGCTACCTACCGCTGTTGCTGCATGTGTGGGCGGAGGTTCGAATGCGATTGGCATCTTCCATCCATTCCTTGACGACGAAGACGTGCAGCTCCACGGCTATGAAGCCGGCGGTGATGGCGTCGAGACAGGTCGACATGCCGCGACAATCACGGGTGGAGCTCCAGGTGTTCTGCACGGTGCGCGTTCGTACCTTTTGCAAGACGACGAAGGTCAAACAATTGAGTCTCACTCCATTTCGGCGGGGTTGGACTATCCAGGAGTAGGACCGGAACACTCTTACCTCAATGACATTGGTCGAGCGCAGTATCACCCCATCACTGATGCCCAAGCGATGCAGGCATTTGCTTGGCTGTGCCGCACCGAAGGAATCATCCCCGCTATTGAGTCCGCACATGCTCTGGCTGGGGCTTGCCTGTTGGGGCAGGAACTCGGTCCTGACGCAGTGATCTTGATCAACCTGTCCGGTCGCGGTGACAAGGACGTTGATACGGCCGCTGCATGGTTTGGATTGAACGGTGATGGACAGTCATGAGTTCGTTGCGCTCATCATTTGAAGCCGCTCGTTCCCGCAACTCCGCTTTGTTAGTGGGGTATCTGCCGGCTGGCTTTCCCAGTGTTGATGGCTGCATTGCAGCAGCGGTTGCCATGGTTGAAGCCGGTGTGGACGTTATCGAGATCGGCTTGCCGTATTCCGATCCCGTGATGGACGGTCCAGTCATTCAAGAAGCCGTTGAACATGCGTTGCAGGCAGGTGTGCGTATCGCTGATGTGTTTGCCACGGTCGCCGCTGTTGCCAAGACGGGCGCCCCAACGTTGGTGATGACGTATTGGAATCCTGTGGAACGTTATGGCGTAGAGCGATTCGCTCAGGACTTGGCGGCAGCTGGTGGTGCTGGAGTAATCACCCCTGACCTGACTCCCGAGGAATCCGGAGCATGGACCACGGCGGCACAGAGCGCTGGTCTTGAAACTGTTTTTCTGGTCGCCCCATCATCGCCAGAAGATCGCATCGACAAGGTGGCCGAAGTCACCACGGGTTTCATTTACGCTGCGTCAACCATGGGCGTTACCGGAGCTCGCGCTTCCGTGGGCGTCAAGGCTCACGAACTCGTGGACCGCATTCGTGCCCGATCCACCGCACCGGTCGCTGTGGGACTAGGCGTGTCAGCCCCTGATCAAGCGCGGGAAGTGGCCGCCTACGCCGATGGAGTGATTGTCGGATCAGCATTCATCCGGTTGCTCATTGATGCCGAGGATGAAGCGGCCGGAACCCAGGCGGTCGCCGATTTGGCGGGACAATTGGCCACGGCAACGCACCAACCTCGGTAGGGAACGCGTGGAGAGATGGCATCGTCCAACCCTGCGTGAGAGGCTAGTGAACACAGGAGGGTCGTTGTGAGTCAGACGTACAAGCTCAAGGGTGCGTTGCCGCATGTGCATGATCATGGTGCCGCTGTGGGAACTGCCTTTCGGATCTCGCTTGGCATCGTGCTCTTGATCGCCGGTGGATTAAAGATCACTGACCTTGGCCAGTCAGCAGTTGCTGTCAAGGCGTACCGGCTCTTTCCACAACCGATTCAAGCCGAAGTGGTGGGGTATGCACTTCCGCCCTTGGAAATCCTGATCGGTGTGCTGTTGATCGTCGGCTTGTTCACTCGGGTTGCTGCCACTGCCGCCGCGCTGTTGTTGGTGGTTTTTATCGTTGGCATCATTTCGGTGTGGGCTCGAGGATTAAGCATCGAATGTGGATGCTTTAACGATGGCGGAGCGTCGGCCAGCCCCATCAATCCATTTGAATATGCCCGAGAGATCTTCCGAGATCTTGTTTTAGTGGGCATGGCGATATGGCTTATGGTGTGGCCACGCACCCTGTGGGCACTAGATTCACTGGCCAGACCACACATGCACAAGGTGTACGAACTCATGAACGATGACCAGGAATAGGGAGAACGGCAATGGGTAAGGGCGATAAGGAAGCGCGCGCGGAAGCTCAAGCACGACTGGCTGCTGAACGTGCAGCTCAAAAAGCTGCTGATCGTCGCCGTTCGTTGATCTTTGGCGCAGCCACCATTGCCATCGTTGTTGTCTTGGGCATCTTGGTTGGCGTCTCGGTCAGCAAGCAGAGCAAGAGTGCCTCTGACGTTGGTCCAATCCCTAAGGGAGCGAACGAATCGACCTACGGCATTGAGGTGGGAGCTGGCGCGATCAATGGTGGTGGCGATACGGAGTTCAATGTGAAGGCCGCCGGAGCAAAGACTCCCGTGATGGACTTCTACGAGGACTTCCAGTGCCCCGCGTGCAAAACCTTTGAAGATGCCACGTCGGCCGGTGTGAACAAGCTCTTGAGCCAAGGAAAAGTGAAGGCTGTTTATCACCCGCTGTCTTTCCTTGATCGAAGCCTGAACAACGACTCGTCCCTTCGTTCAGCCAACGCATCAGCCTGTGCTGCCGATGAAGGCAAGTTCCTTACCTACCACGACATCGTGTACACCAACCAGCCACAAAAAGAGGGCACGGGATACACCGATCAAGAGCTCCTACAGTTCGGTGCAGATGCCGGGATTACCTCCAAGGATTTCCAAAGCTGTGTAACCGGATTGAAGTACCAAAAGTGGGTGAAAAACGGAGTTCAGCGTGAAGCCGAAAACCGTCCCGTCACGGCCACGCCCACGCTGTACATCAACGACAAGGAACTTGAGCGTCCGATCACGAACGAGTCCATCGCAGCAGCTATTGCAAAGGCCTCTAAGTAATTCCTACCTGGGGTAGTGAGGATGTAGCGTGAGCCAACCAGGCCACCTGCTGGCTTTCCTTCCTAGCCCTGCGCAGGGAGTGTGGAACCTCGGATTCTTTCCCATTCGAGGTTATGCGCTCGCCATCATTGTCGGAATTTTCGCGGCCATCATCATTGGCAATCGACGCTACGTGGCGCGCGGTGGTCAAGCCGGCGTCATTGCAGACCTAGCGATTTGGGCGGTGCCATTTGGCATCGTGGGTGGTCGGCTCTATCACGTCTTCACCTCGTGGGGCACGTACTTTGGTCCAGGCGGTGACCCCGCACGTGCCATCAGAGTGTGGGAGGGCGGCTTAGGAATCTGGGGCGCAGTGCTCTTTGGTTCAGTCGGCGTCTGGATTGGTGCTCGTCGTAAAGGGTTGATTCTTCCGCCAATCGCTGATGCTGTCGCCCCTGGTCTAGCGGTTGCCCAGGCGATCGGGCGATGGGGAAATTGGTTTAACCAAGAGTTATTTGGTCGGCCCACGACGTTGCCTTGGGGTCTAGAAATTGATGCTGAGTTTCGACCTAATGGTTACACCGATTTTGCGACCTTTCATCCAACGTTTTTGTACGAATGTTTATGGTGCTTAGCGGCAGCTGCAGTAGTGGTGTG
>CALQPL010000144.1 GCA_943332445.1 Bifidobacterium breve | reverse complement strand
GGCGATCCTCCTCGACCCTCGTCCTTTAGACCGGAATGATCTAACGCGCTGGCTAACTCTTAGCCGTGCGTGCGTGACGACGTACAACGTATTACACGCGTGTAATTCACCCTACGTCAAGTCGGATTTAGGTAACAAAGGGATAACGGCCCTAGGGCGCATCTGTGGAAAAGTGCGATTTCCGCCCGAATTACGGGCTTTTGTCGCGCTTCAGGCCGGCTATGTAGGCGCAGGGAGCACTAACCCGCTCCCGTGATCCCGGAGCCTATGTAGCCGGTCCTTTGGCACCGCGGGTGATTGCCCCGCATGGACTGCGCCCTCGCGCTTGCGGGTTAGCGAGTGCTCCGCCCACGCGGGGCAACCCAATACCTTCACCGGCAATTAGGTGCTCGGGATAACTCCGATGGGTTGTGCAGCGGAGGTCTCGCAGTAGCCGTAGGTCGTGGTGCGTTGTCGAGCTGGTCGACCAGCGCTCGTAGCAATGGCTAACAAGTCAGCGACATCGCGCGTGGAGCCATGCGCACTTCCCGCCATGCGACTGATGGTTTCTTCCATCAACGTTCCGCCTAAGTCGTCCACTCCCCCGCGCAGGAGTTGCTCCACATTGGCATCGCCGACCTTGACCCAGGACGCTTGAATGTGATCAATGCGTCCATGCAACATTAAGCGGGCCATTGCGTGCACCGCGCGATTGTCTCGCCACGTGGGGCCCGGGCGAGCAATTCCCGCCAAGTACACCGGTGATTGTTGATGCACAAACGGCAAGGGAACAAACTCGGTGAATCCACCGGACTGATCTTGCAGTTGCGCAAGCAATCGAATGTGCGAAACCCAATGATGCGGGTGGTCAACGTGCCCGTACATCATGGTTGAGCTGGACTTGATGCCCAATGAGTGCGCAGTGGTCACCACATCAATCCATGTTGATGTCGGAAGCTTGCCGCGGGTCAGCACCCAGCGCACCTCGTCATCAAGGATCTCGGCCGCAGTACCGGGAATCGTGTCTAGGCCCGCACTCTGGGCCGCCTCAAGCCAAGCCCTAATGCTCATACCGCTACGCGAGGCACCATTGGCCACTTCCATCGGCGAGAACGCGTGCACGTGGATGCCAGGAACGCGATCTTTGACCGCACGCACCAAGTCGAAGTAGGCCGTGCCCGGCAGGTCCGGGTGAATGCCACCTTGCATGCACACTTCCGTAGCGCCTACCGCCCAGGCTTGCTCAGCGCGATCGGCCACTTGCTCGAGCGACAGCGTGAACGCATCGACATCGTCCTTACGCTGAGCGAAGGCACAGAAACGGCAACCGGTGTAACACACGTTCGTGAAGTTGATGTTGCGGTTGACGATGTATGTCACCTCGTCGCCGACAGCATCACGTCGAACGTCATCGGCAATCCGGCACAGTTCCTCGAGCGCCGAACCATCAACCGACATCAACTCAACGGCCAGGTCATGGTTTTCCACCAGCGCCAAGTCGGCCGGAGCATGAGCCGCGAGCTGCAAGGCGCGCGCGAGATCACTCACGCCCACTGCTGCCGGGGCTTCAATCCGCTGAGCCACGGTCTCCCAATCCCCGTACACCTGATCAAAGTCGGCGCGCTGTTGACCGCGGCGGCCTTCAGCGTCAATGGCCGATCCCAAGTCCGTGCGGCCCCCGACTTCGATGGCGGAGTAATCCGCATCAGCTTCCTGCCACCCGATTCCTTGCGGAATCCGCTCAGTTAGTGCCAAGTTCGTTACGGGGTCGCGCAAGGCATCAACGTGCGCGCGCAATCGAGCGTCAACCCATGGCGGGCCTTGTGCGATGTATTCGGGGTGGACCGTCAATCGTTGTTCGAGAGTGAATCCAGCGAGCTCGGTGAGCTCAGCCAAGTCGTCAAGGTGCGGCCAAGGGCGCTCGGGGTTGACGTGATCTGGAGTCAGTGGCGAAACACCACCCCAGTCGTCGACTCCGGCAGCAATCAACCTGCTCAAGGCGCGCGGGGACGAAAGATTCGGAGGGGCTTGGATGCGCATCTTGGGCCCTAGCACGATGCGAGCAACAGCGAGCGCTGCCACATAGTCATCTTCGGGCAAGTCTTCAACGTTGCGCATGGCTGTATCTGGTTTAGCGCGGAAGTTTTGCACAATCACTTCTTGGACGTGGCCAAACTCGCGAGCCGTCGTGCGGATATCAAACAGGGACTGCACGAGTTCTTGAGGTGTCTCACCAATTCCCACTAAAACGCCGGTGGTGAAAGGAATACTCAACCGCCCAGCATCCTCAAGAACCCGAAGTCGCACAGCAGGTTCTTTGTCTGGCGAACCAAAGTGCACCGCGCCGGGCTCAGACCACAATCGCTGCGCGCTTTGCTCCAGCATCAATCCCATACTCGGCGCCACGGGCTTGAGTCGTTGCATGTCATCCCAGGTCATTACCCCTGGATTGAGATGTGGCAACAGACCGGTTTCTTCTAAAACCAGAATGGCCATGGCACGTACATAAGACAACGTGTCGTTATAGCCACGCTCGTCAAGCCACTCCTGCGCTGCTGTCCAGCGCAATTCCGGACGATCGCCCAACGTGAAGAGTGCTTCCTTACACCCCAGCAATGCACCGCTGCGCGCAATAGCCAGCACTTCGTCTGGCTCGAGGAACATGCCGTGCCCATCGGCTCGCAACGCACCCGGCGTTGTGGCGAACGTGCAGTAGTGACAACGATCGCGACACAACCGCGTGAGGGGAATAAAGACTTTCTTCGAATACGTGATGGTGCCGGGCCGTCCCGCTTCACGCAGACCGGCATCGCGGATGCGACCGGCGATGACCAATAGTTCGTCGAGATGTGTTCCACGCGCCGTGAGTAATTCGGACGCCTCATCAACGGTTAAGGCTTTGCCATCGCGCGCACGAGTCAGGGCACGTGTGAGCGCCCGATCCGTGTTCACCATGACTCCACCCTAGAGCGCAAGCCCGCCCAGCGACATCCCATCGTGCCCGCCCTGAATTCAAGTGCGAGGATGACCAAATGCGCGTTGCAGTGATCACCGGTGGAGTGGGTGGAGCCCGCTTCCTTCGAGGCCTACAAGCCTTGACCCACACGCCACAGTGGGCTGACCTGTCCATCACGGCCATAGCCAATATCGGTGATGACATCACCTTGCACGACCTGCGTATTTGTCCGGATCTGGACACGGTGATGTACACCCTCGGTGGCGGCATCGATGACCAGCGGGGTTGGGGACGCACAGACGAAACGTTCACCGTCCATAGTGAGCTGACGGCCTACGGTGCCGGGCCCGCATGGTTTGGCCTGGGAGATCGAGACCTTGCCACCCATCTGATTCGCACGCAGATGCTCAATGCTGGCTACGCACTCAGCGATGTGACGGCAGCCTTGTGCAAGCGCTGGGACATCGGTATCGATCTGTTGCCTATGTCTAACGACCGCATTGAAACGCACGTAACTGTTGACCATGACGGCGAACGCAAGGCCATGCACTTTCAGCAATGGTGGCTCGAGCACAAGGCCGAACTTCCCGCCCAGTCATTTGCTTTCGTCGGTGCGGACAGTGCTACTGCTGCCCCCGGCGTGATTGCTGCCTTAAGTGATGCAGATGTCATCGTGTTCGCGCCATCCAATCCCGTGGTTTCCATTGCTCCTGTCCTGGCCGTGCCCGGCATCAAGGAAGCGGTCATGCAGCGCCCCGTGGTCGGTGTGAGCCCGATCATCGCTGGCGCGGCCGTGCGTGGATATGCGGACGCATGTTTGCGTGCTATCGGCGTAGAAACCGACGCCGCAGCAGTAGCTCGCCATTTCGGTGCGCGTGCAGAGGGCGGTTTGCTCAATGGCTGGCTCGTCGATGACAGTGATCACGAATCCTGCGCAGCGTTGACGAACGAAGGCATCGTGACCAAAGCCGTTCCGCTGTGGATGCGCGATGTGCCTACGGCTTCGGCGAT
>CALQPL010000143.1 GCA_943332445.1 Bifidobacterium breve | reverse complement strand
TCGCGTTTCGCGCCAAGGTGATTGAACTACGCCCTCGACCTCCCCAGCTCGCGTCAACCATTGAGTGGATTCATGGACCGATGCACACTCATCTGCCTGAGTCCATTCGCGGATTGGTTTTCGCTCATGAAGTTCTTGATGATGTTCCACTCACTCTTGCTCAATTCGATGCTTCGTTAACTTTGCGCCAGGTGATGGTCAACGCAGCTACTGGTGACGAGGAACTAGGTGAACCCATCAGCGCTAACGATCGTGAGTGGGTGAGCCGGTGGTGGCCACACCAATCAGCCGGTGGCCGTGTCGAAATTGGCACAGCTCGCGATCAGGCCTGGGCAGCTATTGCGTCAACAGTGTCCACCGGAATCGCGATCGCCATTGATTACGCGCACACCCAGGAGCAACGATCTCTTGGCTCCCTCGCACTGGGAACGCTGACTGGATTCCGTGATGGATATGCGTGCCAACCGGTCCCTGATGGCTCAATGAACATCACCGCCCACGTCGCACTCGATGCGTGTGCGGTCGCCGCTGAACAAGCCTGCGCTCCGCTTCCGGTGACCACCGTCCTGGTGAGTCAACGAGACGCACTTGGCGTCCTCGATCGGTCGGCTGCACCACCACAATCACCCCACGAAGCGCTCGTCGCCATCGCCCAACACAGCCAGCGAGAGTTGGCCCGAGACTCCTCAAGCTTTGGCGCGTTCACCTGGCTCATTCACCACATCGGGATGGGACGATAACCCCATGATCATTGCGGTGGGCGATGTAGCGACGGCGCCAACAGGTGCAGTTGACGTGGCACTTCGTTTAGGCCCGCATCACCCCAGCTCGCACGGACTGATCCGCCTAAGAGTCAGTCTCGACGGTGATCGCATTGCATCCGCAGAACCGTTGATTGGCCACGTGCATCGTGGTGCCGAGAAACTCTTTGAAGCCCGTGACTACCGACAAATCCTCGGCCTGGCCAACCGCCATGACTGGCACGGGGCATTTGCCAGTGAAGTGGGAGTGGCTCTGGCTGTCGAGCAACTCATCGGCATGAGCGTTCCCGAACGTGCGACATGGTTGCGCACCACGATGTATGAACTCAACCGAATGCTCAGCCACCTAGCCTTTCTCATACCCGTCGCGTATCCAGACCCCCTCGTCGCGAGTGCATCTCCTGCCGCACAGGCCCGCGACCACATTCAAACTGTCATGGAGCAAGCCACCGGGGGGCGTTTGCACTTCATGGCTAATCAAGTGGGCGGTCTCAAAGCCGACGTTGATCCCGCCTGGTCAACAAACGTTAAGCAAGCGATTGATCTCGTCGGTCAGGCTTTGCCTCAATTGCAGTCTGTTCTTTTTGATCGGCTAGGAACGCAACTCTCCGGGCTGGGGGTGCTCTCTGCAAAAACGGTGGCTGACTTTGGCGTCAGTGGAGTGGCCGCACACGCAGCCGGCGTTGATCTGGACTTGCGTCGTAGCAGTCCCTATCTGGCCTATAGCGAACTCTCGTCAGTGCTCACACCCGTTTTACGTTCAGACGGTGACGCCCTTGCGCGGTTTGAATGCTTGTTTGAGCACCTCACGCTCAGTATTGCGCTGATTGATGCCTGCTTACCGCACCTTGACGAACTCAACGGCGCACCGGTCAACGTCAAACTTCCTAAGGTGTTACGCGCACCTGAGGGATCAACGTATGTCAGTACCGAAGGTCCGCTGGGCACCAGCGGCTACTACCTCGTCTCACGTGGCAAGGCCATGCCATGGCGCTTAAAGATGCGAACCGCTTCGTTTAACAACGCACAAGCGTTGTCGCAGGTCATTCCCGGTTGCACCATTGCTGATGTGGTTCCGCTTTTGCAGTCCATGGTCTACGTCATCGGGGACATCGACAAATAAGCACATCACGAGCAACGGCCACGGCACAGGAAGTTGCCAAGCCTGCCAAACGCCGTTATTTGGACGCGTGCTCTCGAATGTAGGTGGCGAACCGGGCCACAAACAACGGCTCAAGCTCGCCCACCGACTCCGCGCTGAAGGCTTCGCGAGCGGCCTCAATAGATTCCACGATTGATCCACTGATTTCTCCCAGTGATCCACCCTCGGTTGCCATCGCAGCGGCGGCTGGGGTGTGATTCATCAACTCGAGGAAGAACTTGAGGTCGTGACGCTCGCGCGCAAGGTCAAAGGCCTTGTCTCGAAGTTCGATGTACGGCATGTCTTCAAGAGCTGGGTTATCAGTCACGCTTAAACCTTATGCCTTGGGTTGGTCATTGTCGTCGCGCGGGACCCGCACAACACACGCTCGCTCGAGAATCACTCCAATGGCGACCAATGCTGCTGAAAGCACAATGCAAAGTGCGGCGTGCAAGGCGCGGGTTTTGGCAAAAGGCGTGTTCAAGGCATCGGCAAACCACCCAGCGGCCAACCAACCAACAAAAATTCCACCGATCACCACACCTGCACGAGAACTGGCAAAGGCCAAGGCCACCACTCGGCCGGCCGCCAGTGGGTCAAGGGGTTCTCGACCAGGGCTGAGCATCAACCGAGGCCTAATCACCAACGTCAAGATGCCAAATGCCACGCTGACACCCAACATCGTGAAGACCGCAGCGATGGGAACGTTGGGGACCGTGCTCGTCAGTGCACCAATGACGCGAAAGACCGCAAGGCTCACAGCACTGGATACCAAAAATGGTCCTAAGAGGTCACGCCAGGTGGTGAGCTTCATTGAGCGGGGCCTGGGTGATGCGGCGAGGCCACAACCGCAATGTCTTGATCCTTCACATGCTCTATCAAATCAGCGATTGGGCCAAAAGTCGCGAGCACCGCGTCGGGCTCAAGTTCGTGCCATGGAACCAGGACGAACGCGCGTTGATGCGCCCGCGGGTGGGGAATCGTCAACGTGGGATCTTCACTGACCACATCGTCGTAAACCACCAGGTCAATATCAAGGGTGCGCGGCCCCCATCTCTCCTGCCGAACTCGGTCATGGTCGGCTTCGATCTGGTGTGCAAGGTCAAGGATTGCCATCGGTGCCAACGTGGTCTCCAGCACTGCAACGGCGTTGATGTAGTCAGGTTGGTCTGGGCCACCGATGGGTGCTGTGCCGTAGAAACTCGATGTTGCCAGCACCTCCACGCCATCCGTCTGCGCCAGTGCTTCTAACGCTGACGTTAAAGCGCCCAACGGATCACCGAGGTTGGCGCCCAGACTTAACACCACGTGATGTGTCACGGTTGTGAGCGCTCGATCTCCACGCGCACATCGGCAAAAGCAAACGGAATGGGTGCCGTGGGTTTATGCAACACCACGTTGACCGTAGAAACGCGTGCGTCGATCAACACCACATCAGCAATACGTTGCGCCAAGGTCTCAATCAAATCCACCGGCTCGCCCTCAATGACAGCGACCACGGCATGAGCCAGTGCGCCGTAATCAACGGTGTCCGCTAGGTCGTCGCTGCGTGCAGCACGAGCCGTATCCACATGCAAGGCGAGGTCAACGACGAATTCCTGACCTGTGGCTTTCTCTTCGGCCAAGACACCGTGATAGCCGAAGGCCCGCAGACCGGTTAAAGCAATAATGTCCGTCATAGCGCCTCCTCTGACCTCACTCTAGACGAGTTGACCACCGCCACATTCGCCTCTACGCGATGCACTCTGACGGCCCAAAGACCTGAGTTCGCTGCTCGTCGCGTCAGTTCGACAGTCAGAGCATCGCGGGCTTCCATGGAATCATCAATGCGAGGCTCGCCTGTCTCATGCACGCCAAGAAATCGTTTGCGAGAGGCTCCCAGCAAAACCGGAAACCCCCACGAAGCCAGGTCGTCGAGGGCACTTTGAGGCACAAGTGGCCAATTGTGCTCGGCTCGTTTGGCAAAACCAATCCCTGGGTCCACAACAATGCGTGAAGCGTCGACTCCAGCAGCGATGGCTGCGTCCACCTGCTCGAAGAGTTCGCGCTTCACCTCATCAAGAACATCTTCATAGTGGGCGAGGCTGTCTTGGCTCGC
>CALQPL010000142.1 GCA_943332445.1 Bifidobacterium breve | reverse complement strand
GATAGCGATGGTGTTGGTGGGTTTGCGCCGACGACCTTTAGCCACGGCTCAATCCGGTTGCTGTCTCAGTGAAAGAAATGGCGGGTCCCGGTGAAATACATCGCCACCCCGTGCGCAATCGCCGTATCAATGACTTCCTGATCGCGTACTGATCCACCGGGCTGCACCACTGCGCGCACGCCAGCTTCGATCAGCACTTCCAAACCGTCGGGGAAGGGGAAGAAGGCGTCCGATGCTGCAACGCTGCCCTTGGCCCGTTCATCACCGGCTCGCCACACGGACAAACGCGCTGAGTCCACGCGGTTGACCTGACCCATGCCGACGCCAACGGTGGCTCCGCCCTTGGCCAACACGATCGCGTTGGACTTCGCCGCACGACTGGCTCGCCAAGCGAACACCAAGTCAGCGAACGTCGCGTCGTCAACAGGATCACCGGTTGCAAGCACCCACGTTGTTGGGTCATCTCCTGGAGCATCGACACCGTCGGCCACTTGCACCAACAGCCCACCACTGACCGGGCGCGTTTCCATCGTGGACTTCGCCTCGACCGGAGCGCACTTGAGCAGTCGAAGGTTCTTCTTCTCCGTCAAGATCGCCAAGGCATCAGCATCAAAGTCTGGGGCCACGATTACTTCGGTAAAGATCTCAGCAATCTGTTCAGCGGCCTGCTTGGTGATGGGGCGGTTGGCAGCAATGACTCCGCCAAAGGCAGAAACTGGATCGCACTCATTAGCCAAGCGATGTGCGGTTGCGATATCGGCACCAACAGCGATGCCACACGGGTTGGCGTGCTTGATGATGGCTACGGCTGGTTCCGAGTGGTCATAGGCCGCACGACGAGCTGCGTCAGCGTCAACGTAGTTGTTGTAGGACATTTCCTTGCCATGCAACTGCTCTGCTTGGGCAATCCCCTGACCCGGTCCGGCCGAGAATCGGTACAGCGCGGCAGGCTGATGCGGGTTTTCGCCATAACGCAGCACATCGGCTCGTTCAAAGGTGCGGCCCATGAATTCAGGGAACGCCTCATCATCGGCTGGTGCGTACTCACTAGAGAACCACGATGCCACGGCAACGTCGTAGCTAGCGGTGTGTGCAAAAGCCTCCGCTGCCAAGCGCTTGCGTTGGGCCAATTCAAATCCACCCGAAGCCAGAGCCGCTTCTACATCGGCGTATCGCGCCGGATCAACGACCACGGCAACACTGGGGTGATTCTTTGCTGCTGCACGCACCATCGTCGGACCACCAATATCAATTTGCTCCACACACTCATCCTGATCGGCGCCCGATTCCACGGTGGCACTGAAGGGATAGAGGTTGACCACTACCAAGTCAAAGGGCTCAACATCGAGAGTCTTCAACTGCTCAACATGAGAATCCAGTCGACGGTCAGCCAAAATCCCAGCATGCACGCGCGGGTGCAACGTCTTCACGCGTCCATCTAGGCATTCAGGAAAGCCCGTTAGGTCGCTGACCTGCGTCACCGCAACCCCAGCTCCCGCAATAGTTGCTGCCGTTGAACCCGTGGACACAATCTCCACTCCGGCCTGACCCAGCGCCTTGGCGAGTTCAACCAAGCCGGTCTTGTCATAAACACTGACTAACGCTCGACGAATCGGGAGCTTGCTCACGAAAAAACGACCTCTCTACCTTCAATGGACCAACCAGAACGACACAACTGACGAACAACCTGTACCAAAAGTTCGCGCTCAACGACTTTGATGCGCTCATGGAGCGATTCGACATCGTCACCAGCCTCAACCACGACGCTGCGTTGCTCAATGATCGGTCCGGTGTCCACGCCCTCGTCAACAAAGTGCACGGTGCAACCGGTTTCCGCTACCCCAGCAGCCAGCGCATCAGCCACTGCATGCGCGCCAGGGAAATTGGGTAGCAACGCGGGGTGCGTATTGATCACGCTGAACTGGTCAAGCACGTGGTTGCCCAAGATCTTCATAAATCCGGCACTGACAACCAAATCAGGTTCGTGTTCAGCAAGGGCAAGCGCTAGCGCACTGTCCCAATCCGCGCGCGAAGAAGAATCCTCAACTGGAACAACAAAAATGGGAATGGCCTCGGCTTCAGCGCGGCGCAAACCTTCGATGCCATAGCGATCCGCACCAACGGCGACGATCTCAATATCGGCGAAGTCTTCGGCATCAATGAGTGCCTGCAAATTGGTACCGCCACCAGAGACCAAGACCACCAATCGCGCAGGTGATTGCGGGGTGGGTGGAATGCTCACGCGTTCAGCCTACCGAGCGACCACGGGTGCTAAACGATCACCTAAAGGCGATCCTTAGTCCGCCGTGCGTTGTCGCTGCTGAGCCACAACCCACGCTGATGCCGCCGCGACGACACCGAAAGTAAAGATCGCAAAAAACGCCACAGGAATCACTTGTGGTCCCACCTGTGACAGTCGACCACCACCAAGGGACCCACCAGAGATCCCGGCCAAGATCGCTAACGCCACACCGGCCACAACACCGGCGACCGCGTCCCATCCGGCACTGGATTCCGCGCTGTCGTGCGCTGTGCGGCGAGCCACGAACCAACCCATCACCATGGCTGCCACCAGCGGGATTACCAACACAGCGGCCGCGGCCAGCGGCGGAGTGCCATTGGCGGGGATGGCAGGAACCAAAGGAAAGACCGGCAAGGCTCCCGTTTGCGTCGTACTGGCGGCTACTTGGGTTCCCGTGCCCATCAGGAATCCCGGCCCCAGCGCAAAGCTTGCACTCCACACCGCGATGTTAGGCAAGTACAACAAACTAATAATCGTCAACAACAATCCACCGACTACTCCAGTGCCGAGCAAAGTGAAACTGTCGGAGACTTCGTCCAGATGAAATCCCAGAGCCACGGCCGCCAGAAGCGATGAAAGCGCCAGGATTGCGACCACGCCGATCGACGCCGCTTTTGCGATGAGCTGCACTCGCGGATCAACCCGCTCACCCAAGGACAGTTTCTGTTCGCGAGCAATCGCCATGCCAACGGTGACAAAACCCAAGAGGCCCGTGGTGATCAAGACCTTCCACCACGCGCTACTCACGGACGAGGTAGATACCCACGCATTGACGATCACATTGAAGAGCGCGTACGCACCGGCCGTCGACAGAGCCAAGACCAGGGCGTCAGCAGCGGACGTTGGTGTGGCTGCGCGCGCAGCCCACCGGCCGGCCAAATACAACAACGTCACGGGAAGGACCAACAGGCCTAACGGCAAAACGCTGACATTGACCCCAGCCAAGATGACGGGGACATGATGCGCTGCCATCCAGATGTGGCCGGTTGAGCGCAGCGCCTCAGCAAATGCGGCTGCTGGCCCAGACGAAAACGCCCACCCCAATAAGACCGGCACAACAATGATGACCAGGCCCATGACAATGCACCAGGCAGCCGCAATGGCTGACGTAGTAACAACAGAGCGTGGATCGACCTCACCCTCGTGGTTACTTCTCGTCAAACGAGAGAGCAGCGGGAGTTTGGTCACCCTGTGATCTTGGCAGGCGAAGACTTAAACAAACGCAATCGCAACGCAGAAGCGGTTAGAGCTTTTCGACAATCTCGCGCATGATGCGAGCGGTCTCTGACGGCGTCTTACCAACCCGAACGCCGACCGCCTCCAGTGCTTCTTGCTTAGCCTGGGCAGTGCCCGACGAGCCAGAAACAATCGCACCGGCATGACCCATGGTCTTGCCTTCCGGAGCCGTAAAGCCTGCGACATAACCCACAACCGGCTTAGTGACGTTGTCCTTGATGAATGCTGCGGCGCGCTCTTCAGCATCGCCACCGATTTCACCGATCATGACGATGGCATCGGTTTCGGGATCGTCTTGGAAAGCACGCAACGCATCAATGTGTGTGGTGCCAATGATGGGGTCGCCACCAATGCCCACCGCGGAGGAGAAACCAAGGTCACGCAATTCATACATCATTTGGTAGGTCAAGGTTCCGGACTTACTGACCAGACCAATGCGACCGGCCTTGGTGATGTCACCGGGGATGATGCCGGCGTTGGACTTTCCG
>CALQPL010000141.1 GCA_943332445.1 Bifidobacterium breve | reverse complement strand
TTCCAAGATGTGCGCGCTCCAACCAGCAAGACGCGCGCAGGTAAACATCGCGGTGAACATGTGCGAGGGGACTTGAGCAAAGTCCAAGACGATGGCGGCCCAGAACTCAACGTTGGTTTCTAGGACGCGGTCTGGCCGGCGTTCCCGCAACTCGGTGAGAGCGGCTTGCTCAAGGGCAACCGCGACTTCGTAGCGTGGGGCGTTCAATTCCTGGGCTGTACGACGAAGGACGCGGGCACGGGGGTCTTCGGCGCGGTACACGCGGTGGCCAAATCCCATGAGGCGCTCGCCGTTGTCCAAGAGTTGCTTGACGTAGGCGCGCGCGTCTCCTTGCGCTTCGACTCCTTCAATCATGTGCAGCACTCGTGAGGGTGCTCCACCGTGGAGTGGGCCACTCATGGCGCCAATCGCTCCCGAGATGGCTGCGGCAACGTCCGCTCCCGTTGATGCGATGACACGGCCAGTAAAGGTGGAGGCATTCATGCCGTGCTCGGCGGCGGAAACGAAGTACGAGTCAACAGCCTGTACGTGGGCGGGGTCGGGATCGTCGCGCCAGCGCTTCATAAAGCGTTCAACGATGGTGTGACCCTGATCAATGTCACTTTGCGGAACCATGGGCTTGCCGATGCCGCGGGCCGACTGCGCGACGTAAGACATCGCCATCACGGAAACGCGAGCCAAGTTGTCGCGGGCTTCCGCATCGTCGATATCGAGAAGTTGCTTTAACCCCCAGGACGGCGCCAACATGGCGATAGCGCTTTGGACGTCAACGCGAACGTCACCGGAGTGAACCGGCAAGGGAAAGGGTTCGGCCGGCGGAAGGCCAGGTCCGAACTCGCCATCAACGAGCAATCCCCATACGTTGCCAAAGCTGACTTTGCCGACGAGGTCTTCAATATCCACGCCGCGGTAGCGCAACGAGCTGCCTTCTTTGTCCGGTTCGGCGATTTGCGTTTCAAACGCAACGACGCCTTCTAGCCCGGGCACGAAGTCAGACATGAAGGCTCCAAACAAAGGTGGATGAAGCCCCTATTCTCGCCGGTGTGGCCTGGCTCACGTGGGGCGGGTCTGGCCCATCAGGGCTGGAGTTCCCCAGACCAGGCAGATGCGTGATACAACGATGAAGTGACCAAGGCTGACCTGTCCAAACTGCGCCGTGCCTATGCCGATGTGCCGTTGCTGGAATCGCAGATGGCCAGCAATCCGCTTGAGCAATTTGCGCGATGGTTTGACGACGTCTTGGCCCTTCCTGATGCAATTTTGGAACCCAATGCGATGGTCCTTGGCACGGTCAGCACCGAGGGGCAACCCAGCGCTCGAACGGTATTGCTCAAGGGTTTTGATGATCGAGGTTTCGTCCTACACACGAACTACACCTCGCGCAAAGGGCAAGAGGCGTTAGCAACCGGTAAGGCCAGTTTGGTTTTTCCATGGCATCACATTGAGCGCCAAGTCACCGTCGTTGGTGCCGTGGAGAAAGTCAGCGACGACGAAAGTGTGGAGTACTTCGCCCAGCGACCGCGAGGCTCGCAAATTGCTGCGTGGGCTTCGCATCAATCACAAGTGGTGGAAAGAAACGAACTTGAACGCCGCTGGGCCGAACTTGAAGAGCGTTTTGCCGGTATTGACGTGCCGCGCCCGGACTTTTGGGGTGGATTGCGCGTGGTTCCGGTCTCGGTGGAGTTTTGGCATGGCCGTAATGACCGATTGCATGACCGCCTGCGCTACCGCTGGTCCGACGGGTCGTGGGTGCTGGAACGATTGAGCCCGTGAGCACCTCGCGATTGAGTCGATGGCGCTCGACCATTCTTGCTGACATCACGCCGCTGAAGGTTTCATTAGATTTCCGGCGGATCTTCTTTGCCCAGTTAGTGTCGCAAATCGGCACGCAGATGACCGCGGTTGTTTTACTGCTTCAAATTTTTGATATCAGTCGATCAAACTTGGCAACAGGCATCGTGGGTGCGGTGGCTTTTCTGCCGATGGTGATCGGTGGTCTGTATGGCGGGTCGATTGCGGACGCGCGCGATCGGCGAGCAGTGGCGTACTGGACAACGACGGGGCTAGCTGGGTTTTCTCTGGTGTTCGCTGGGATGGCGTACTCCGACTTGCGTTTGTTGTGGCCGTATTACGTACTTATTGCTGGCCAGACCTGGCTCTCGGCCATTGCTCAACCCACGCGCATGGCGATCATCCCGCGGTTGGTCGGAGCTGAACTTCTCCCAGCCGCCAATGCGCTCGCTCAGATTTCTTGGAACATTGGGTTCACGATTGGACCGGTGATCGGTGCCACGATCGCCAAGAGTTATGGGTTCGGCTGGGCTTACCTCATTGACGCGTTGTCATTCGCGGGTGCGGTGTATGCCTATTGGCGGCTGCCACCAGTAGTGCCCGATTCCGACGATGACCATAAAGCGGGTCTGGCGTCAGTTCTTGAAGGCTTGCGTTATCTCAAGGGCCGAAAGAATTTGTCCATGACGTTCTACGTCGACATTGTTGCCATGGCCTTTGGCATGCAGCGTGTTTTGTTTGCTTCCATCCCGTTGGCTTTTTATGGATTGGCAGTAGTCGGCTTTGGCCCGATCAATCTTTCCCTGAGCGGCCTTTTGTTTGCTGCGCCAGCCGTTGGGGCAATTGTTGGAGCTGTTGCCTCTGGTTGGTTCACGCGTATTCGACGCCAAGGACTAGCTGTTGTCGCATCCATCATTGTCTGGGGTGGTGCCATCGCACTGTTTGGATTAACTCACCAGTGGTGGCTGGGCTTGATCTTCTTAGCCATTGCAGGAGCTGCGGACATGGTGTCTGCGGTGTTCCGAAACACGATGTTGCAAGCAGCAACCCCCGATGCCATGCGTGGTCGCCTCCAAGGAGTGTTGATCGCGGTGGTCGCTGGGGGTCCTTATGTGGGTGACTTCCGCGCAGGTGCGATTGCCGACTGGTTCGATGTACGCACGGCCGTCGTGAGTGGCGGAATCTTGTGCATCGTGGGCGTTTTGGCACTGATGGCGTGGCGACCGGGCTTCCTGCGCTATGACGCGTGGCACCCTGTTCCGTAGTTTGTGCGTAAATGTGGGGGGTTGAGGCGTCATGGCTTGGTATCGTGACGTTTCATCATTTGCCCCTTCCCCCGCGGTGAATTCGTGAGAGGCCAGTCCATGGGTTTGTTTGCGCGTGCAAATCGTCGCGCCATGTTGGCCTTGCTTGTCACCATCAGCGTCATCGCTGGCTCGTTGACGGTCGGCGCCACGTCGGCGGCCGCGATCGGCCCATCCATCGCCGTGAGCCAACAGGTCTCGAGCTCGGTCCTGGTCGGACAGGACGCCTCTTTTACTTTGACTGCAAGTAACCCTGATATTGCCTTGGCAGTGCCGCAGTACAACGCGTCCTTTCGTACGGTCCTGCCGGTCGGAGTCACCTACAAGTCCGGAAGCACCTCACCTTCGTCCGCAGGTGAGCCCACGATTGTTCGTGATGCAGTCACTGGTCAACAAACCTTGATCTGGTCCAACGTGGCGGACGTCCAAGTCGGCAGCACTTTTTCCCTTTCCTTCAAGGCCACGCCGGATCCGGCAACCTTGAGTGTGGGTTGGTCTTTCGATTCAGCCGGCGAAGCGTATGCGAGTTCTGATCCGAAACTGTTGCCAAAGTTTGACGCCCAGGGCGTACCGATTGCTAACGCTTCGGTGAGCAGTGCGCAAACAGCGCCGGCCACTACTCAAGTCACCGCGATTACCGTCGCCAAGAGTGAACCCAGTCCTGAAGGCGAACTGTTGCGCGGCGTCCACACGCATTCAACGATTTACACCCTGAAGGTCACCAACAACGACAAGAACGCGACCAACGCGGTGGTTGTTGAGGATTACATCCCCGCCGGGATGGAATTCCTCGGTTGTGGGGGAGTCGATCACAGCACAGGAGTTGAGTACCCAGGCGCCACTTCGCTGACCACCACGCCAACCATCGCTTCCGCTTCCTGACCCGCTCCTACCCGGGTAGAAACGGTGACGAACCCACCCGCTCAGGGTGCG
>CALQPL010000140.1 GCA_943332445.1 Bifidobacterium breve | reverse complement strand
TACTTGCGCTACGTCGACTTCGTCACTGACCTCTACAAGTACGAGATGCGCGACTTCATTGACCGCAACATTGGCTCACCGTTTGACCTGGTCACACCTAACCTTGCGCGCTTGGCCGGCATCGGTGGCTTCCGCAAGCTCTCCCCCAAGGTCGAGCAGTACCTCAAGGACCCACGCACGCAACGCATCTTCTCGTTTCAATCGATGTATGCCGGGTTGGCGCCACAAGATGCACTCGCGATCTATGCCGTCATCGCCTACATGGACAGCGTTGCTGGTGTTTTCATGCCCAAGGGCGGAATGCATGCCGTTCCTCGAGCTCTGGCCGGCGCGGCTGCCAAACACGGTGTTGAATTTCGCTACTCCACCGAGGTCAGCAAGATTGAAATCCAAGGAAAGCGCGCTGTGGCAGTGCAAACCACTGACGGCGACCGCATTGCCTGCGATGCCGTGATCTTGAACCCCGATTTGCCCGTGGCCTACCGCGACCTTCTCGGTTTTGAGCCATGGGATGTCAAGCGCCTGAACTACTCCCCCTCGTGCTACCTGCTCTTGACCGGTTCGACCCAGGAGTATTCACAGATCGCGCACCACAACATTCACTTCGGTAAGTCGTGGGATGGAGTCTTTAAGGACCTCATCGACGACAAGAGGTTGATGAGTGACCCGTCAATCTTGGTCACGAATCCTTCGCGCACCGATCCCGGCTTGGCTCCCGATGGTAAGCACATCTATTACGTCTTGTTCCCCACACCCAACCTTGATGCTGATATTGACTGGACCAAGCAAAGCGAGCCGTACCGCCACGAGATCGTCAAAACTCTCGAAGAGCGCGGTTACGTGGGCTTTGGTGACTCGATTGAACTTGAGCACATCACCAACCCGCTGGACTGGCAAGAGCGCGGCATGGAACGCGGGACTCCCTTTGCCGCCGCCCACTCGTTCTTCCAAACCGGCCCGTTTAGGCCACGCAATATCTGGGGCGACAACGTCGTGTTCGCCGGTTCGGGCACTCAGCCCGGCGTAGGAGTGCCGATGGTCTTGGTTTCGGGTCGATTGGCTGCTGAGCGCATTACTGGGCCTGATCCTGCCTACAAGTCCCGTGCCTGGATGTAATTCCTAGTCATCTCCCAGGGGCCCTAGACCGAGCCGGTACCCTTACAGCAATGCCAAATAGTTCCAGTGCGCCTGCATCAACGCGCGCGACCTCACCGTCTTCAGTCCTTGCTTCCCAGCATGGGCTGATTGGTCTTGCTGGCACGTCGATCATGGCTATTGGCGCACTGGGTGTGGGCTACCTGCCACAACGAGCAGCTCTGTCCACCTGGCCGGTCATTGAAGTCCTGCGCACCACAACAGCCGGTGCGATCTTTTCCAAAATTGCCGTCGCCATCGGTGCGATCTTGTTGCTACGCGCTTGGCTACTCATCGGTGGCGATGTGCGCGCTGGTCGAATCACTGGCACCAAGCGTTTGAACAAAATGTTTATGGTGTGGGCCGCTCCTTTACTGCTCGTGCCACCGCTGTTTAGCCAAGACGTCTACAGCTATGTGGCTCAAGGAAACTTGTTGCGACTAGGGCTTGACCCCTACACGATGGCCGCATCCTCAGTACCTGGCCCATTCCTGGAAGCCGTCAGCCCTTGGTGGCTCGACACCCCCGCGCCGTACGGTCCCCTCTTCTTACTGATCGCCAAGATCTGCGTGATCATCACCGGCGAACACATCTATCTCGCATCGCTGTTGCTGCGCGCCAGCGCGCTCGTGGGCGTGTGGCTGATCGCTCGCTACTTGCCCGTCGTGGCCCAACGTTGCGGTGTCAATGGCACGACCGCCGTCTGGGTGGGTTTGCTCAATCCGCTGGTCTTTATGCACTTTGTCTCCGGCTCTCACAACGACGCCCTCATGGTTGGCTTGCTGTTGGCCGGATTGGCCATGGGCCTGAACAATCGTCCGTACCTTGGCATCGTGCTCATCGCTATGGCCGGCACGATCAAGATTCCTGCGCTTGTCGGCGTGGGATTTATTGGTCTGATCTGGGCCGGAAAAGATTCAGCCCTCGTCGTTCGCATTCGATGTTGGGCCATCGCCGCTGCAATCACGGTTGGCGTGTTTTTATTCACCAACGCGATTGCTGGATTGGACTTCGGGTGGATCCATGCCCTGGGAACGCCAGGGGTTGTTCGCTCATGGATTTCGCCTGTGACGTCGGTGAGTGTGGCTACCGGGTGGTTGATCTCTGCTGCTGGATTTGGTGACTACACCGAAGTAATCTTGGCTGTTTTGCGTGGCATCGCCACTCTCGCGGTGTTGGCCTATGCCGCCAAGCTCTTGATCAAGCCCAACAAACAAACCGCTATCCGCTCTGCGGGTTTGGTTTTGCTTTTGCTTGCCGTCTTTGGGCCGGTGATTCAGCCTTGGTACTTGCTGTGGGGCCTGCTGATCATGGCTGCGGCTGGATTTACTCGCAAAGAATTGCCTTACGTGGTGGCAGCCACTGCTGGACTCGTGATCCACGGCCTGACTCAAAGCAGTGCGACCAGTGCCGACGTCCTGCAAGTTGCAGATCCGGTCTCCGCCATTTTGGCCATTGGCGCTGCGGTGCTGGGCATCATGAGCTCGCGCACTACGCGTACCGAACTGCTTGAGGGCAAAGACCGTTGGGCCAATGCTCCGCATGCAACATCGATTCCAGAACAAAGTGACCACTCGTCAGCCGAAGCAACCGTGGCTGGCAAGATTGCTCCTCGTGAGCGCCCGTGACCTTGATGCCGCCGGCATCCTTGATCCACAACTTCGCGATTCCTACGAACGCTGTCGTGTGCTCAACGCGCAGTACGGCAAGACGTATTACCTAGCCACCTTGCTCCTGCCGCCGAATCGGCGCCCTTACGTTCATGCGTTGTATGGCTTTGCCCGCTACGCCGATGAAATCGTTGACGACCTGTCCTCCACGTTGACCGAACAGCAAAAGGCCGACGAACTGGGTCGTTGGGGCGAGGCCTTCTTAGTTGATGTGAAAAAGGGCAAGAGTGAAGATCCCATTGCCCGAGCCGTGGTGGACACCGTTTTGCGCTGGGAAATCCCGCTGGAACACTTTGAAGCCTTTTTGCACTCCATGCGCATGGACTTGACCGTCACTGAATACCAAACCTTTGATGACTTGTACGAATACGTCTATGGCTCGGCCGCCGTGATTGGCCTGCAGATGGTGCCGATTCTTGAGCCTCTCAATGACGGCGCCTACGAGCCGGCCAAAGACCTGGGCGTGGCCTTCCAGCTGGCGAACTTCATTCGCGACGTGAACGAGGACCTTGATCGCGGTCGCGTGTACTTGCCGCTCGAAGAACTCGACCGCTTTGGAGTGAGCCGTGCCGATTTGGAAAAGCGCGTCCTTACCGACGACATCGTTGCGGCATTGAAGTTTCAAATTCAGCGTGTGCGGGACTTGGAAGAAGCATCCAAGCCAGGCATTAAGTTGCTCGCCCCGTGGTCGCAACCCTGCATTGATGCGGCGCGCGTGTTGTATTGCGGAATCGTCAACGAAGTCGAACGCAATAACTACGAGATCTTTACCAAGCGTGCATCGGTTCCGATGTATCGCCGACTGGCAGTGGCCGGTCCGGCATGGGCGAAAGCGGTCGCTGCCCGCCCACGCGGCTAGTCCTTCGGCTTCATCCCAAACCACAACCGCACTGGACCGGCTTTGGGTTCGACTTGAACGCCCCGCCGCCCCCAAAACACCCACCAGGCCATGGTCTGCACCACGAGGGAAAAGCCGAACATCAAATCCTCGATGGGCGCATAGAACAACCGTCCGTCACCAATGAGCACGGGCGTAGCCGAGCCAATGATGACGTCGCCGTTGTAGCGCACGATGTTGAAGCCGGTCAAAACTCCATTAGTCAACAATTGGAAGAACACCACAATCGCGTACGCGGTCCAAAAGGCTTTGCGCGTGAGTAAGCGCGTGCGCAAAACCCACAGATCAAGAACGACAGTGGCAAGAATCATGGACACAGCAATCTGGGTGTAGGTCATGAGTCATCCCCCACGTCCCAGCCCTTAACCGCGCGC
>CALQPL010000139.1 GCA_943332445.1 Bifidobacterium breve | reverse complement strand
ACTTGTCGGTCACCGCGATCAATGCAGGCGTCCTGAAAAGCTTTGGTGGTGACCACGACACCGTTTGTGGCAAAGGTCGGCTCGTTCTTGGCTGCCGATGAGCAACCAGCAATCAAGGTGAGCACGGTCAACGACCCCACCCACAACAATGCCTGGCGCTTCATGACGTACCGGTCCGATCCCTAGGTCAACTCGATAGGTCAACCGTAGCCGGTCAGGGCAAGAGAAAGGGGAGCGCGCAGTCGTTGTCGGGGTAATAAGCCTGGGTGGCGCTACGAGGGTTCCAGCTCCACGATGTGGCCCATGGTCCACATCGCGAAATCAACGTAAGTGTCGGAGAAATCAGCTTCGCCACGGTGGCGGTAATCAAAGTGGGCCCCAGTGATGTTGCAGCCCGTCAGATTCGCTCCCACCAATGTGGCACCAGCAAAATTGGCCCCCGACAGGTCAGCGCAGTAGAGGTTGGCGCCGGTGAGATCTGCTCCAGAAAAGTCAGCGTTTTCGAGCCGGTAGCCCGAGAAATCAACGCCAACCAAATCCAGGCCAGCGAAGTCGCGCTGGTTCCAGTACTGCAAATCTGAGATCGTCATGGTTTCCTCCTGGTGAATCTTGTAGACGCTAACGCGTGGGTATGACAGTGGGAGTGAGACGAAGTCTCCAGCCACCGATAAAAGCGACTGGAGACTTCGTCTGCACAACACCTGAATTCCAGATGAAGAGTTACTTCTTGTTTGAGCGAGCAGCCTGTGCGGCGCGTTCGGCACTACCAGCCTTGGTCTTCAATGCCTCAGCTTTAATCTTTGCGGCTTGATCAGCGTCTGCCTTGGCAGCTTGTGCAGCGTCACGCGCCTGCTTGTTGATTTGTTCGTTGGTAGCCATGTTTGCCTCTTTTCCGTTGGATTGAACTCGACCTCAAGCCCAGTTGGGCGAGAATTTGTTCACTCCTGATCGTGCCCTGCATTGCACGTCGAGGTAAGTGGCGCAGGTCATCACTAGATGCCACTTTTATCCATTGCGAGGTGACCTACGACAGGGTCATGCTGCTGTTTGACGCCTGGTTTGAGCACACTCACTGTCAGACCCTCGTGCGAAAATGAACCTGTAAGGGAAAGGGGAATAGATGAAAACATCAACCGAACCGCTGGTCACTCTCAGTGACCGTTATGTCCAAGCGGTGGCTTATGCCGCTGAAAAACACGCCAAACACACCCGTAAGGGCACCAATACGCCATATGTCTGCCACCTGATTGGCGTTTCTAGCCTGGTGCTGGAGGCCGACGGTGACGAGGAACAAGCCATAGCGGGCCTGTTGCACGATGTGATCGAAGATTGCAACGTCACGCCGGCCGAAATCATCGCTCGTTTTGGGGAACGAGTCGCCCAGATCGTGATCGGTTGCAGCGACGTGATGCACTCCGATGAAAAGGCCGATCGCGAATACGGCGAACGTAAGCAGACCTACCTCAATGGTCTCGAACTGGCTCCTGCCGAGACTGTGTTGGTCTCGATAGCTGACAAGGTTCACAACGCACGCGCCATCGTCACGGACCTCCATGAGACCGGGGCTGAGGTGCTCAAGAAATTCAACGGTGAACCAGAAGCGATCTTGACTTACTACCGCGAATGCTTGCGGATTGGTAAGGCCAAGGGCATCACGACGAAGTTACTGATTCCACTGGAAATTGCGGTGGAAGAAATAGCCGGGTACGTACCAGCCACCTCGGTGGCCTAGAAGCCGTCGAGCGCGGCGAACAGCTGGGCTCGACGAGCAGCCCGTCGTTGGCGCTGCACACCACGCGTTCCCACGCTCTTGGTTTGGGCCACGATCGCTTCAGCCAAGTTCTTTACGCGGTCGTCGTAGAAGGCCCAATCTGATGTGTCAATGTCTGGTTCGGCCACCCACTGTGTGATCAACACATCGCCCACGTCGTTTCCCTCGGCGACGCGGAACTGTGGAATCAGGGCTCCGTAACCCAAACCAAGTTCGGTCAAACCAGCTGCGTACGTACCCAGTGCGGGCTGGTTGACCGGCAAGCGCACCTGCACGTATTCAGCGCCGGATCGCTTCATTTGATCTAGGGCGGTGTCTACTGCGTCGACGAGGTCTTGTCCCACGATGGTGACGTCCACCACGCCCAGGCGATTGTCTGAATCAAACACGGTGGCAAATGCAGTAACGGCAGGAGCGGGAGCATCGGGTCGAGCTGACTCGAGCTCGCGTGGCCAATCACTGGAATCGAGCACCATGCGCGCCATGGGCTCGTAGGGACCGGGGATCCACATGGTCGCTGGCGTGAGGGGCTGCAAATTGCCGTAGGCCACCGACAAGGAGTTGCGCGATTCCTGCATGCCGTCAGTAATGCCGACTTGCTGCATGGGGTGGGTGTAACCCAAATAGACGCCGACCATGGTGGCGCCTTCGCGCAAAGCAATTTCCTGCGTTGCGGTGTGTGTGATCACTGGTTCGCGCACGCGCCCGACGACTGTGAGCTCGTTGAGGCGTTCCAAGAGTCGTTCGCCAAGCTGGTTGGCTAAACCGCGGCGACGAAAACGCGGGTCCGTCACCGTTCCACCGGTTTCCACCACACCAGGGGAGAGGTAGATCGCTCCCCAGTGGGCCGCAATTTCACCCGATTCGGTGACGGCGACTTCACCGATGCGCTCACCGGATTCGATGGCAGCCGCAATGCGCTCGGGGTAATACATCGTGTGGTTGGGGTAAGACCAGCCGTAGCAGCGATACAGCGTGCGCGTTAACGCCGCAGCATCTTCCACGCGAAGTTCGCGCAAGGTCACGCTCTCGGGGCTTGGTGCTGCATCGTCGGGCACCACATCAAGGGATTCGATGTCCAAGACCTTGTTATGTGCCGGTAGGGCGAAGCGCACTTCGGTGAGGTTGGCCAATCCATCCGTGCGCGCATCAGCGGAGGTCGCCAGACCGGCTTCGAGGAGCAACAGGATGGCTTCAGGTGCACCGGTAACGGGCTCACCAAAGTCGCGCAGCGTGATTTGAAACTCGGTGCCTTTAACTTCCGCCGTCAGGGCCAAGGTCGCGTCTTCTTGACCGCCTTGGAGTCGAGCCTGAGCATCGTTGCCAAGAGTGCGAACTACCAAGCCCACTGATTCACCATCGCCACCGATTGTGGTCACGGCAGTGCGAGCGCTGGCCGCGAGCACAGAAATGCCCGATGCATCCGCGGGGGCGGTAACTTCAATCACGCGATTACTTTAGTTGCTCGTAGCTGGGCATTGTCCCCACAGTCCATCGCTAGCGTCTTTGGCTCGTTTTTGCAGTTCATCGAAGGCATTGGCGTATTCGGTGTTTGGCTTAATCCGCAGGGTTCGGGCATAGCCGCCGCGAACAAGGGTGGCATTGATGAACAGCAGGTCGCTGGAGCGAAAGACATAGGCAAGCGTGCGCTGGTATTTATCGGTGCGCTCAGCATCAAAGGCCAGACGAACCTTCGTGCCCTTAGGCAAGACCACCTTGGTGAAGTTCGAGGCTTCGGGGCCAAAGCACTGCACCGGGGTATCAAGCTTGACCGTTTCTGGGGTGTCCACGCCGATCAATCGGACTTTCTCATTGGACCCGACCACGATGGTGTCGCCATCAACGACGCGCTTGACGACCGCGTCCACACCGCTGGGGAGTTGGCTCACGGTGATGTTGTCGCCGGAGGCGTTGAGCTCGGGAAGTGCAACGGTGGCCCCACACGCAGCAAGCAGGACGCTGGCTCGGAGCGCGCTGCTGATGATGCGTTTCATGGGCTCACGGTAGGGCACTGAACAGACAAAAATCGCGATGACTGGTGATCATCGCGATTTTTGAGGTGCTACTGACTCTGAGGGGAGGGTCAGGCTTGAACGACCGGATACCAAGAAAAGGGATCACGTGGATTAAAAAGAGCAAAATCAACAGAGGGTGCATCGGAGAGCAATTCGACCGGAGCCAACGGCGTGGGCTCATTAGCCAAGGTGGCTGGAGCCGCAGGCAGATCATGCGGCAAGGGCAAGAAGACCGAAGTAGAGGTGTATTCCTCATCAGCGGGCTCAACAACTAACGCAAGGGCTGGTTCCGGGGTGGTCTCCAAGGGTGGCTCAACGACAGACTCAACACCCACAGGGGCGGGAACGAGT
>CALQPL010000138.1 GCA_943332445.1 Bifidobacterium breve | reverse complement strand
CGCGGTGGTGCCGAGGGTTGACGAGCTACTGGCGTCGAATGCTGCGGTAGTGATGGATTTGACACCATCGGCCTCCAGCGTTGGTTTGATGACGGTGTCGTAAGCGCTCTGGTAGCCGCCACCGGTTTCAATGACCACGCCCACCTTGTTGGACGCCGTGATAAATCCCTCGTCCTTCAAGGCCTTCATCATGGCGCGGGAGTAGGGCTCCAGGGCAGGAAAGCTAGGAGTCCAGTAGAAGGGCTTGAGGGAGTCGTAAACGGTCGTGCTTTGCGCAACGGCTCCTGCATCGAGCATGAGCGTCTTCGCATCTTTGTAACAAGTCTTTGAACTCAATTCGCGCTGGCCCAGCAGCACAACAGCAAAGACCTTCTCGTCCTGCGTGAAGGCCGTGCAGTAGTCGTTCTCCTTCTGCACGCTGGCTTGGCTCGAGTCGTATTCCTTCAGCACAGAGGTGATCTTGCGTCCGCCGAGGCCACCGTTCTTGTTGATGTACTCGACGAGAGCATTGACCTGTGCGTTGACGTCACCCTGGGCTGGAGTCTTGAAACCGCCGCCCCCAGCAGCAGTTGAGGCTTTGCGAGTAATGAACCCCACCTTGATGGTCTTGTCAGTAACTCCGGGTCCAACTTCTGACTTGTTGCCGTCAGCTTGTGAACCCGCGGTGCCACATGCTGAAAGCGTGAGAGCCAGAGCACTGAGAATTACCACCAGCGATGTGGATCGAGTGAGTTTGCCAATCGGGGGCATGACATTGCCTTTCACGTAGGGTGGATGTCGTACGAGGTAACCTTGCGTTAGTGTGCACTAAGATACTATGATTTCGCATAATATTTTGTAAAGTCTCTGCTAAATCACCTGGCTGTCTATATATCAGTGTCTTGGCCTGTAAGGAGTCTGTCTTGAGCACCGTGGCGAGTGAGAAAACTGAACTCAAGAGGGATATTACGCGCTGGAACCGCCGTCTTGGCTGGGCCTTAGTCGTCTTTTTCCCTCTGAGCTATGCCACGGCGTGGTGGAGCGAGCAGACCGTCGATGGCACGGTTTTGAACTCGTGGGTGTCCTTTTTCAACGTGCTCATTCAGGTCATCGCCACCCTGGTCTTGCTCACCCACGCTGGTTATTCGTTCTACGTTTTTGGCTTCCCAGCCCCACGGTGGAATTTGCGAGCAATTAACGGTTATGCGGCTTACTTTGTGCTCTTGATCTACTTGATGAGCCAAGCATCAACGGATGTTGAGCCACAACACACGATTTTGGTCTGGATTTCCTTCACGCTGATTGCCATCCACGTGCTGATTGCGGGATACCTCGCCTACAAGCGACCACGACGTGAAACGTTATTGAAGGAAGACATCAGGGCGCTGATTTCGCCGGATGCGCAAACGTTGGAAGAGATCGCCCAGTCGCGTGCGGCGGGTACGGCACCCACCGACGTCCCCGTCTTGGAAGCGAAGTCGCTCAACGTCGACCTTGGTTCGGTTCGGGTTCTCTTTGATGTTGATCTGCACGTGATGCCTGGCGAAATTGTTGCGCTGATGGGAAACAACGGCGCCGGAAAGACCACAACCCTGCGCACGTTAGCCGGCCTAACTCCCGCTACGGGCGGCTCGGTTCTCCTTGATGGTTTCGCGGTAACAAACCTCACGCCAGCAGGTCGGGCGGAGTTAGGTTTGTCCCTCATCATTGGCGGGCGAGCCGTATTTGGGCCCCTGTCGGTTCGTGAAAACTTGGAAATGTTTGCTTACCGACTGGGTCTGAGTTCGGCTGAGTTGGAGTCTCGCATCGAGAAGGCAAAAGAAATTTTCCCTTGGATTGCTGATCGGTCGGCGCAAAATGCTGCGACCCTGTCCGGTGGTGAACAGCAGATGCTGGCTATCGCTCAAGCCCTGGTTGTCCGGCCCAAGATTTTGCTCATTGATGAGTTTTCACTCGGCCTTTCTCCCAAAATTGTTGGCGAGCTTATTGACGTGGTGCGAACAATCAGCGAGAACGGAACGGCTGTCTTGCTCGTCGAACAATCAGCGTCCGTTGCTTGTGAGGTCGCTGATCGCGTGTACGCACTCGAGCGAGGCAGCATTGTTCTTGCGGAGGATTCAACGATCTTGGCCGCTGAACCAGAACGCTTGACGAATTTGTATCTACAAGGATCGGCAACCCAAGGGAGTTCTGTGTAATGGGCCTGAATCAAGCAACCTTGGTCCAAGGACTGATTCTGGGAATCCCATACGGCCTCTTGGCCGTCGGCTTGGTATTGGTTTTCAAAGTAAGCAAGTTCATCAACTTCGCCCAGGGTGCTATTGGCGCGTTTGGTGGAGCCATCGTTGGCTCTCTCACCGTCACCTATGGAGTTCCGTATTGGGCGGCCTTCGCTGTGGGAGTTGTTGTCGCGGCAGGGATCGCAGCCGCCTCGGAAGCGGCGATCATTCGTCGATTGAGTGGACAACCGCTCTTGATGGGTGTGGTTATCACTCTCTTGCTCTCCCAATTGCTTTTGGGTATGTCCTTCGTTGTAGTGGGAGACGCAACCTTTGGTGCTGCGTATCCCACGCCAGCGCCGTTCCCAAGTTTCGAAGTCGGAACCTTCGTTATCGTTCCTTCCTACACAGCGCTGTTGATTCTTGGCCCGATCGTGGTTATCGCCTTAGCGCTTGTTCTCCGGAGAACCCGCTATGGCTTGGCGGTGCGCGCTACAGCATCAAACCCTGATGCAGCGTGGGTTGCGGGTGCGCCACCGTTCCAGATCGCTGGTCGCTCGTGGGCGATTGCTGGTGGGATCTCAGCATTTTCGGCCATTCTCTTGTGGCCAACCCAGGGTGTGGACGCCTTGGGAACCCTGGGCCCAGCGCTCTTGCTTCGTGGCTTGGTGGCCGCGTCCATTGCACGTTTTGAGAGCATCACTTCGGCGTTCTTGGCCGGTATCGGCGTGGGAGTTGTAGAGGTCGCCCTTCGTGGCTCTGGAACAACAACGGGCATTGCCGACCTGGTTCTGGCTGCAATCGCTCTCGTCGTTTTGATTGCCCGACCACCCAAGGCATCGCGAGTCTCTGAAAATGACGGAAACTGGACGAAGCTGTCTCTGCGTCGACTCCCCGTTCGCTACGAGCAACTGTGGTTTGGACGTAACTTCGGCACCGTCATGGGCGTCGTTTCCTTGATCTTCATGATCACCGTTGTGCCGCTGTACTTTTTGACAGCCACCGTTGCGTCGACGTTGACCTATGTCTTCGCACTAGCAATCGTTGCGCTTTCGGTGATGATCCTTACCGGTAGAGCCGGACAGCTATCGCTTGGGCAGTTCGCCATCGCTGGCATTGGCGCGACTGTCTCAGTCAAGATCGTTGATCTGTCCGGAGTGTTCGTTCTTGGCCCTATTGCCGCCATGGTTATCGGTGGTTTGGTGTGCCTCCTCCTGGGAGTTCCCGCCCTGCGGACCAAGGGATTGGTTCTGGCCGTCACGACGTTGGCGTTCGCCTTGGCGACGCGCTCATGGATCTTGCCGCAAGACTGGGCCCTGGGCAGTGGACTTAAGCCGGCACGGCCAGCTTTTGGAGCCTTTGAGATTGACAGTTCGGTGCGGTATTACTTCTTCGCTCTCGCGATCTTAACTGCGGCAGCCGTCTTCACTAGTTGGTTGGTGAAACGAAACTGGGGTCGCGAACTCGTTGCACTTCGCGATAACGAGGGCGCCGCACGAGCGCTTGGCGTTCAGGTTGTCCGTCGTCGCGTTGAGGCATTCTTGGTTGCAGGAGCGCTAGCAGGTTTGGGTGGGTCACTTCTCGCGCATTCGCGTCCGTTAATCACTCCTACTGATTTTTCAGCGAACACCAGCATTGATGTGGTGGTTATTGCCGCTGTAGGTGGAATTTCTCTGGTCTCCGGACCCATCATCGGCGCATTCTTGGTCGCCGGAATTCCTCTCCTGGCGGGCCTTGATGCAACCGCGGCTACAGGACTGTTGATTTTGTACTTGGTGTTGGTGTTATTCCGACCCTCGGGCTTCCTGAGTTTCTTGGTGCCTCTGCGTGACTGGTGGCTGGAAGAGTGGGGACGAACCCGCGGCATAGACCCCGCCACCGTCAAACCACGCACAACGCCCCAAAAGAGCCCACTCTTGGCCTTTGTCGGCTTTGGAAGTCGTG
>CALQPL010000137.1 GCA_943332445.1 Bifidobacterium breve | reverse complement strand
TGGTCTAACCTTGACCTACCGACGCGGGGTGGAGCAGCTCGGTAGCTCGCTGGGCTCATAACCCAGAGGTCGCAGGTTCAAATCCTGCCCCCGCTACTAGATGAGTCAGGCCCGGTCCCTTGTGGATCGGGCCTGACTCATGTGGGCATTGAACGAGCCAGGATTTGGGAGGAGGACCGCGTAGCGGTCCGACGGTTCCTGCCCCCGCTACTACAGATGAAGGGTTGACCCAACAGGGTCAGCCCTTCATTGCTTTTGATGTATCGGCCAGACCCCTACCCAGAGGGCGTCGGAATAGATCACCTCCCTGTCGCGTTGGGGACTAGTAGGCACCACACCTCACCCCATCTTGGAGAACTTCTATGACCATCGCCCTTATCGTCGCCGCCGGTTTGCTCGGCTTGATAGCTGCCGCATCAGGAATTCAAAAACTGCGCAAAGACCCGAAAGTTCTTGAGGTGATGCACTCGGTGGGTGTGAAGGACAGCCAACTTCCGATCTTGGCCGGGCTTGAAATTGCTGGTGCTCTCGGTTTACTGATTGGAATCTGGATCCCGCTTCTAGGTATCGCGGCCTCAATCGGGTTGGCCCTCTACTTTCTCTCAGCCGTCGTTGCGCACGTACGCGCCAAGGATTCGGCTAAGGAACTCGCTGCTCCCCTCATCTTCGCGATTTTGGCACTGGCCATCGTCGCCCTGGAGCTTGGTCGCTGATGCCGAACTTCACCGAGATGGAAATTTCGTACCTGCGCACCCAGCACCTGATGCGCTTTGCCACTGCATCCGCATCAGGAAGTCCTGACGTGGCGCCAGTGGTGTTTGAGTGCGATGGCGATTTCATCTACACCGGTGGATTCGATATCACCAAAACGGTGCGGTACCGCAATATCAAGGAGAATCCCCGGGCCACAGTGGTCGTTGACGACCTCGCGACCGTCAATCCCTGGGCACCCCGCGGGGTTAAGGTCATCGGCGCTTGTGCACTTGAGCAGTCCGATGATGGCCAGCGATTCAAAATCTCACCCGAGGTGATCATCACCTGGGGCATCAACGACCCCAAGCCGGGCATCCCTGCGATGGAGCGTCGAGTAGTCGAGAAGTAAACCGCGCTAGTTAGTTACTTACTAAACGACGAATGGCCCCGACAAAAGTCGGGGCCATTCGTGTGAGGCAAAAACTAGATCGCGCGAACGTTCTCTGCCTGCGGACCCTTGGGGCCCTGGGTGATGTCGTACTCGACAGCCTGGTTCTCATCGAGGGAACGGTAGCCATCTGAGGCGATAGCGGAGAAGTGGACGAACACGTCTGCTCCACCATCGGCCTGTGCGATGAATCCGAAGCCCTTTTCAGCGTTGAACCACTTAACGGTGCCTTGTGCCATGTTATTTATCTTCCTTATTTGGGACGAAACAAGCGCACACTGTGTGCACTTGTGCTGCGGCCGACGTCCTGACCTGCGCATGTGGTCGAAGTAAAATAACAACCATCACCGAGCGGGAGTTCGAAAACCAATTCTGAAACAACAACTGCAGCTACCCATAACGGTACGCGCACCCCCTGACCCCCCTGACAGCCGGTAGCCCAAATGGGAATTTAGGCACAAATTTGGGCTTCCCCGGCACCCTGCGGGACCCCTTGCCTACACGGCCTCGGGACGGCTAACGGCGGCCAAATACAGGTCATGGACCCCGTCCACGATCACCTGGCCGATGTCCTCGCCAGTGGCTGAGACCACCAACTGGGTGGCGTGAACAGACTGGGCCTTCTCTATCGCCTCACCAACGCACACCGCGAGACTGATGCCGCCAGTGCGGTGATGACGGGCGAGGAAATTGCGCATCCGAGGCAGCCCTTCATTGCCCAGCCTAAAGTCCGACACCACCACGACTAAGGAGACTGCATCGGTTCGAGTGCCAATCTTTAGCCTGCGACGTAGAACTTGGATGGCCTCGTGAACATTTTCCCAACGACCCGTTGAGGGAGTGGTCGCCACCTCAGTCTCTTGTAGCGTGGCCGAATCCGAAATGACATAGCCCGTATCGCCCATCCCCACTAAGACAAACTCGCCGTTTACTTCCTTGACCGCATGGGCAACAATCCATCCTGCTCCTGCCACTTGGTCTGCGACTTTATGCATAGATCCGGACTGGTCAACGATGATCCCGCAGTTCAAGGAATTGCGTTGCTCTTGCTTTCGCAGGGGTCGTTTAAACGGAAGGACCGTGTCGGCGACGGACTTGTCGATGTGCGACAGGGCATAGCGACGCAATGCCCGCCCCCCATGCAGTCGTCCAGGTGGGGTTGCGGACCAGACTTTTTCTTGATTTACCTCGGGGACGTACCAGTGAGACAAACTCTCTGCCAGTGAACGACGAGCCAGAAACTCCTCTTGAGTGGCTGAGCGCAAGCTGACAGGTGGGTGGGCAGAACCTCCAGCCTGGGTGCCCACTTCGCCTTCGCGTGCACGCTGGGAGGCGGCCGCGCGGGATGTGGCGCACGTTGGCGAATTGGGAGCAGGGCGGCGCTGGAAACTCTCATCGTCCGACAGTTGGCGTCGCATTTCGTCCTTAAAATCCATCCGATCCTGCAGGTAGTCATAGACATCAAGCCACTCTTGAACGCAGTCCGAATCAAGGTCCTCTAAATCGAGAACTCCCAATTCATGAGCATTGAAGGATCGCTGATAGACCCGCTGACCGATGAGGGAAAACTTCATCACAGCAAGATCGCCTAAGAGTCGGCGATAGCTCTGCAGCATCTGAGTCAAGACAGGCGGGATGTCAACGCCAGGATTCATGGCCTTCGCCATGGCGATGCGAACGCTCAACAACGTTGCACCTTCGGCCAGGAAGCAGACATCGTCATCATCGACCGGCTCACGCCACGAAGACAGTTGCGCGGCTGAAAGAGCGGCAAAGGCCAGAACCTCGCCGAACGAATACTTCGTCTCGTGAAAAAGGTTGTAAAGCCCGGCTGCGTCAGCTTGAAACTCCAGCAAGATCAAGTAGGCATTCTCAACCTTCGGGTGATCTATTGACGAGACAACCTGTTGATGAGCGTGCATATCCCCATAGAGGTGCCCTAGTTCATGGGCCAACACGGCAAGCAACTCCGGGGAAGATCCCAACATCTCATCGGGCTCGTCGAGAGTGTCCGGAACCCCATTGAGCTTTCCGCCCGATAGGTAAATGCTTTGGGTGCTTTTGCGTGAACATCCAATGCCACCAAACGGGTTATCGCAAAAGGCAACTGTGGCAGCCTTCATGCGCGTTCGCGATCGGATTTGCTGGGTGAAGTGATGCGCAACCTGAGCCCATCCCCTCGTGGGGACAAACCTTTCCGCGCCACTTGCTCGGCCCACGCCCATCAGACGCTGACCTTGATCACATCAGCTTCCAAGCCGGTGAGTGACTGAATAGTCAGCACCACTTGGTTCCGCGCCCGCTCAGGACTGAGTGAGACCAATGCGTTGGCCCCTTGTTGAGGACCAAAGAGACTCCAAATTCGCGACACTGCAATCGCCTCACGCACTTGCGGTGACCAAGAGATGTCATTGGTTGATTGACGCTCGATGAGTGTGCGAACCAAGTCCACCACCTCGGGAAGCACGCCAATTTCAGGCAGGACTTCCACATCTGTCTCTACCAGGATGGGAAAGGTAAGCCGAGAAATCAGCGCCTCGGACAGACGAACCCCCACTGCGTGCGGGTTGCCAGCAAACACGATGGCGAAGCCTGGCGCAGCCTCTACCGGTGGCATCTGTGGGTTTTGCTGCACATGCAAAGTGCCTCGACCGTCAAGCAAGGGGTTGAGCAGGGAGATGACGCGGGCATCAATGAGGCCCACTTCATCAACGAAGAGCACTGATCCATTTTTCATCGCCCGCACGAGGGGTCCATCAAGCCACTGGAAACCCCGTTCCACTTGCACCCACGTGCCAACGAAGCTTGCTTCGTCGGTGTCACCCGATCCGACGACTGTCTCCAAACCACCACAAAAGGCAGCCTCCACTAATGCGGTCTTGCCGCACCCTGGATCGCCATACAAATACGGGGTGAGCCCGTTGCTGATCGCAGTTTGAAGGACAGTGACATCGTCCACCTCGCCGATCTGTCGACCGAAGTAAACATCGCCATTAGGGCGCAAGTAGCGCGGGCGCGTGGACAGCGGTGCCTCG
>CALQPL010000136.1 GCA_943332445.1 Bifidobacterium breve | reverse complement strand
GGAGTGCCCGGAACAGAAGCAACCGATTCAGCGGTGTCCACCAACACTTGGCGGTAGGTGCGCTGACGATCTTCGACCGTCATGGCTTGGGCAGCAGCCGGACCTGCAGCGACGACGATGGCGTCAGCTCCAGCAGCAGCGGCATGCACCTTGTCACGATCGCCACCAGCTAGGACCGCGACTTCGTCACACACTTCTTCGAGTGCGGCGACTTTGCCGGGGGTGGTGGTGGTTCCGATGACGTAGTGACCTTCCGCGCGCATTTGGCGGGCAAGTTCTTTACCGACGAGGCCGCAGCCCACAATGAGAATTCGCATGGGCGAGACCCTATGTGTTGACAGTCCGATTCGGGATAAGAACGCGCAAAACGGTCGGGGTCGGTATGTTTAACCCTGCTTGGGGAGCAGTTGGTTGCCCATCCATCATCAAGGAGCTTGTTGCGTGAGCAGTTTTGTGCGAAATCAAGACGTCATCCCCATGCTCATCGGTGGAAAAAGGGTTCTAGCCAGTGATGGCGGCACCATTGATGTCCTCAACCCAGCCACTGGCCAGCTCCTGACGAAGGTTCCCGCTGCCACTGCAGAGGATATTGAAACCGCCTACCAGGCCGCTTCCGCAGCATTTCCCGCCTGGTCGCGTGCACACCCGCTCGAGCGGGGAAAGGCCTTGCGCGATCTGGCTGACCTGATTGAAGAGCACGGCGATGAATTGGCCGCACTCGATGTCATGGACAACGGCAGTCCGATTAAAGAGATGCGCAAGGACGTTGATATTGCAGCCGCGCAATTGCGTTACTTCGCTGGATTAGTTTCACAAGTGCGTGGCGAAACCATTCCTACCGGTGATGGCCGATTGAACTACACGTTGCGTCAACCGTACGGAGTGGTTGGACGCATCGTTCCGTTTAATCACCCGTTGATGTTTGCAGCAGGCAAGATCGCAGCACCATTAGCAGCGGGCAACACCGTGATCATGAAGCCCAGTGAGCACACGAGTTTGTCGTCACTTCGCCTGGCCGAATTAATCAGTGACGTTCTGCCGCCGGGCGTGATGAACATGGTCACGGGCTGGGGACACACTGCTGGCGATGCCATGGTTGCGCACCCAGGAATTCGTCGTTTGGCCTTTATTGGTGCGGAAACTACGGGTCGAGCCATTGTCGCTCGCGCTATGGGTGTCAACGTTAAGCACGTCAGTCTTGAGCTCGGCGGGAAGAACCCGTTGCTGGTTTTCCCCGACGCGGATTTGGACCTCGCTGTCGAAGGCGCGATTCGCGGAATGAACTTCACCTGGCAAGGCCAATCGTGTGGATCAACCTCTCGCGTCTTTGTTGATCGCGCGATTCATGATGAGTTTCTCGACCGTCTTGTCGCTGCGGTTGAACCCTTGAAGCAAGGTGCACCCGATGATTGGACCACCGAGACGGGTTCGATGATCAACCAAGCGCAATTCGACAAGGTGCAGTACTACGTCAACCTTGGAAAAGAAGAAGGTTCGCAATTGGTGCTGGGTGGACAACACCGCACTGACGGCGACATGAAAGATGGCTTGTTCATCAGTCCCGCGATTTTCTCCGGCGTCGATCCGAATTCGCGGATGGCACGAGAAGAAATCTTTGGCCCGGTCATGGCAGTCATGCCCTTTAGTGGCTATGACGAAGGGCTGGCCTTGGCTAATGACACGGACTTGGGACTCACAGCTGCCGTGTACACCAAAGATTTGACCGTGGCCCACCGCTTCGCCAACGATGTGGAGGCTGGTTTTGTTTGGGTTAACGACAGTTCTCGGCACTTCATCGGGGCTCCCTTCGGCGGCTACAAGAACAGTGGCATCGGTCGCGAAGAAGACATCGAAGAGCTGGAGTCGTATACGCAGGTCAAGAACGTCAATGTTTGGTATTCGCAGTGATCAGCCGGATATCGCTGGGCCTGTACCGGGTATGTAATGGGTGGGTAGCTGCTCTTGCAACGCTGATATTTTTCGTGTTTTCCGGCACTTGGCTTCCGTCCCAAGGCAAAGCTGCGGATGTCTATACCAATGGTTTTCCTGCGCCAGATACAACGTTCACCTACTACACAGCAGCTGATCTACAGACCTGGTTCGCTGGGTATGGGGCTACTGGTCGTGCGGATTACGTCCAGGCGCGTTACACCTTTGACCTTGCCTGGCCGTTGGTCTACACCTTCTTCCTGGTTGCCGTACTGAGTTGGTTGCTTCCCAAAGTGACCGGGCTGACCAGCCGCTGGCGCATGCTGAATGCGTTGCCTTTGTTAGTTCTCGCTTGTGACTACATCGAGAACATCATGGGTGGGATTTTGGCCAATAGTTTCCCCGCCTCGAACCCCCTTCTGGCGAACACCATGGCCTTCTTTACTCTCACTAAGTGGGTTTTTATCACGGTTGCTTTTGTAGCCGTTGCAGTCACAGGAATCCTTGCGCTGGTAAAGCGCTTTTCGAAAGACAAGGGAGAACTAGCACATGGCTAAGGGTTACATCGTTGCTCGCGTAAGTGTCAATGATCCGGATGCGTACATGGAGTACATCAAGAATGCTCGCGTCGCGATGGACAAGTACGGAGCAACCATTCTCGCTGCCGGAGGCAAGGCCGAATCGCTGGAAGGCGACAAGCGCGATCGCAACGTGATTTTGGAATTTGAAACTTACGATCAAGCCAAGGTGTACTTCAATTCACCCGAGTACCAATCAGCACGTGAGCACCGCGCCGCGGCAGGTGTAAGCGAAGGCGAATTTGTTGTCATTGAAGGCGTTGAGTCAGCCCACTAGTTAGCTGTTCCCAGATGTGAGGAATCGGTATGCAAAGCAGCGATCGTGTGATCGTGGTCGGTGGGGGCCCAGTGGGGTACACCGCGGCGTTATTGCTTGCGCAGCAAGGGATTCCGTTTGTTCTACTCGAAGCCGGCCATGTGGTTTTTGATGAGCCTCGCGCTGGGACTATTCATCCTCCAACGCTTGAACTGTATGCATCCATTGGCGCCATTGATCGGTTCCTGGACCGCGGCTTCAAGGTGCACAACTACCAGTACTACGACCGCAAACAAGGTTTGGTTGCTGACTTTGATTTAGGCGTTTTGTCGGAACTGACTCCTTACCCCTACCGCTTGATGTTGGAACAGCACAAGGTCTGTTACATCATGCAAGAGATGTTGGCTGAGTTCGACAACGTAGACATTCGACTCGATCATGAACTTCTCGAAGTGTCACAAACTGATGATGGGGTGATCGCCACGGTTCAAACCAATGATGGGATCGTCACGATTGACGGTAGCTACATCATCGGATGCGATGGTGGCCGATCGAAAGTGCGCAAATCCATGGACGTTGAGTTTGATGGGTTTACCTATCCCGAGCGCTTCCTGATTTTGAGCACGACGTACGACTTTGGTCAGCACGGATACGCCTTTACTAACTACATTGCTGACCCCGAAGAGTGGTTCGCGCTGTTCAAGGTGCCTGGCGCCGACGGTTCGGGCCTGTGGCGGGTGGTTTCGCCCGTGGATCCGAACCTGCCAGAGGAAGAAATCTTCGCTGACGACGCCGTCCAGGCACGAATTCAGCGTTTTCGACCCAGAGACACCGATTACGACATCGTGCATCGCAATATTTACAACGTGCACCAACGTGTCGCCAGTTCCTACCGCGACGGGCGCATTTTGCTGGCTGGCGATGCGGCCCACATCAATAACCCGCTCGGCGGCATGGGGTTGAACTTCGGGGTGCACGATGTTTTCAACTTGATCCCCCGATTGATTTCGGTCCTCAAGGGTGAAGCCGGCGAAGAAGTGTTGGACTTGTATGACCGCCAACGTCGCACTGTCGCGCAGGAGTATTTGCAGCGCCAAACGATTGAGAACAAGAACAACATTGAGTTGCAAGACCCTGCTGAGCGCGAAGCGTTCTATCAAGGTTTGCGCGACACGGTGGCTGACCCAGACAAACTCGTCACCTACCTGCGACGCGTCACGATGATCGAAGGCTTCGCACGAGCAGCATCAATTTCTTAAGTTTCCCAACCCAACGAAAACGGAGAATCCTCAATGAAAATAGCCATTCCGGACCTGATCTCGAACTCGTACTTCCCGGCTATTGCCGCGGTCGAGCTGGGCTTTTTCAAAGAAGAAGGCCTGGATATGGAGTTGGAAGCCATCTTCCCGGTAGATCACACGCT
>CALQPL010000135.1 GCA_943332445.1 Bifidobacterium breve | reverse complement strand
GAAGCGTCTACATTCCGGCTTTCTATGACGTGGATTACCACGACGATGGACGGATTCGTCGCGTCACGGCTAACCAAACGCGTGCACCATGGCGAGTGTCCAAGCACACCGTGATGAATTTGGATGAATGGCCGTTCCCCAAGAAGCCGCTCGTGCCGCTGGCCGAAACAGTCCACGAACGCATGAGCGTCGAGATCTTCCGTGGGTGCACTCGCGGATGCCGCTTCTGCCAGGCCGGAATGATCACTCGTCCGGTTCGCGAACGCAGCATCACCGGCATTGGTGAGATGGTGAAAGCTGGCCTCGAGGCCACCGGCTATGAAGAAGTCGGCCTGCTTTCCCTCAGTAGCGCTGACCACAGTGAGATTGCCGAAGTCGCCAAGGATCTGGCTGATCGCTACGAAGGAACCCAGACCGGATTGAGCCTGCCATCGACTCGCGTTGATGCGTTCAACGTGGACTTGGCCAATGAATTGACTCGCAATGGTCGTCGCAGTGGATTGACGTTTGCTCCCGAAGGCGGAAGCGAACGCATTCGCAAGGTGATTAACAAAATGGTCACCGAGGAAGACTTGATTCGCACAGTGACTACGGCCTATGCCAATGGTTGGCGTCAAGTCAAGCTGTACTTCATGTGTGGCTTGCCCACTGAAACCGATGAAGACGTATTGCAAATCGCTGAAGTCGCTAAGCGTGTGATTGAAGCTGGCCGCGAAGCATCAGGCATGAAAGACATTCGCTGCACGGTTTCCATCGGAGGATTTGTTCCTAAGCCGCACACGCCATTTCAATGGGCAGCTCAACTCGATCACGAAGCAACGGATGCGCGGTTACACAAACTGCGTGACGCTATTCGTGCAGACCGTCGTTACGGCAAGTCCATTGGTTTTAGGTATCACGACGGCAAGCCAGGAATCATTGAAGGGCTGCTTTCCCGAGGCGATCGCCGGGTGGGAGCAGTCATTGAGCAGGTCTGGCGACAGGGAGCTCGGTTCGATGGCTGGAGCGAGCACTTTTCGTACCAAGCCTGGGCGGACGCTGCTCATGAAGCCTTGAGCGATGTGCCCGTTGACTTGAATTGGTACACCATTCGCGAGCGCGGTGAGGACGAAGTTTTGCCGTGGGATCACCTCGACAGCGGGCTGGACAAAGAGTGGTTGTGGCAAGACTGGCAAGAATCCATCAGTGGGGCAGAGGTCGAAGACTGCCGATGGACTCCGTGTTACGACTGCGGTGTGTGCGATCAAATGGGCACCAGCATTCAGATCGGTCCGACTGGGCAGCGCTTGCTCCCCGTCACGGTTGTCGACCCCACCCCGGTGCTTGCCACAGAGGCGAGCTCGTAGATGGCTCGTCGTCCCGAAGGTCCACCACCGCCACCCACTGTTCAAAAAGTGCGTATCCACTACACCAAGCGCGGACGTTTGCGTTTCTCCTCGCACCGAGATTTTCAGCGAGCCTTCGAACGCGCGATTCGTCGCGGCAATATTCCCGTTGCTTTTAGCGCCGGTTTTAATCCGCACCCCAAGGTCTCGTATGCCAACGCTGCGCCGACGGGCGTAGCCAGTGAAGCCGAGTATGTGGAAATTGGCCTGGCCATGCGTTGTGACGTTAAGCAATTGGCCGCGGTGCTCGATGAGTCGTTGCCCACCGGATTTGATGTTCTAGAAGTTGTTGAAGTCAAGGAAGGTTCGTTAGCTGACCGGCTTGAGGCTTCGGCGTGGTTGATCGAGTTTCCTGGGTCTGACCCAGCAGCTGTTGATGCCGCCGTGGCGGCTTTCCTGGCTGCCGACGAGGTCCAAGTTCAGCGCATGACGAAGAACGGGATGCGCCATTTCGATGCCCGCAGTGCCGTCGTGACATTGGGGCCAGTACTGGCCGGTTCCCCTGATTGGCAGGTGGCTGAGCGTGCCGTGGGCGCGATACCGGCGGGTTGTGCCATACTCAAAGCAGTCGTACGCCACACCACTCCGGCGGTGCGACCCGATGACGTTCTTTATGGTTTGCGCGAGATTTCGGGCCTGACGCCCTCGAACCCCCCACGGGTGACGAGGTTGGCGCAGGGTCCGCTTGACACTCAAACCGCAGTGATCGCCGATCCCCTTGATCGCGATCGCGATGTCATCACCTCCACCAGCTAACGCTGGCGAAGGAACCCATTGGCTTCCCCTGGCCTTCACCGAAGGACCAGGGACTAATCGCCCTCGCGGCGATCGGCGTTACCGCAGTTCACAGCGGACAACGCTTCGTAGCGAGGCATGACAGGAGACCCGCCCGGATGCTCGACAACGAGCCGACCGGTGCTGGTGAAATTACCGGCACCCCCACCCGCAAACATGTAGTTGCTGCCTCAAAAAAGGCACCACCGAAGAGGACGATCACCAAGAAGGTGGTCGCCACCGACGAATCAGACACCGCGTCAGCGGCGCCCGAAAAGGCCGCGGCTAAAAAGGCCACCGCCAAGAAGGCTCCCGTGAAGAAGGCTGCTGCCAAAAAGGCCACGGCTTCTGACGAAGGAGTAGCTGAAACGGCTGTTGCTAAGAAGACGGCCAAGAAGGCTTCTGCAAAGAAGGCGTCCGCTTCTGTTGAAGCAGACAGCTCTAGCGACGCCAGCGCAGCTTCCCCTGCGATCCCGGCGGTCTTGTTCCAGCCCCCACCCACGACAGCTGCACCTCGTACCCGCAAGCGCACTCCTGCCAAGGCTGATGACGAAGCTGTTGTGACACCAGCACCCAGTGCAGACGACGATGCAGAAGGTGACGAAGACGGTCCACGTCGCCGTCGCCGCCGCGGTGGTCGTGGCCGTCGCGGGCGTGGTGCCGAAGGCACGGATGGCGCCGAGGGCACCGAGTCCGATGAAGCGACCTCGTCACCTACCGATGGCGCGGATGCAGACGAAGCCGATGGCACGGTCCGTCGCCGTCGCCGTCGCTCAAGCGCTGAAACAGAGCCCAGTCCCGATGACCCGCCCAACACCGTGGTGCGCGTTCGTACTCCGCGAGCCAAGGCCAAGCCCAAGTCTGATTCTGATTCGGACAAGGGATCGGTACGCATCGAGGCCAAGCGTCAACGTCGACGCGAAGGTCGCGAAGCTGGTCGTCGACGTCCGCCCGTACTTACCGAGTCAGAATTTTTGGCACGCCGTGAAGCCGTAGAACGCATCATGGTGGTTCGCCAGGTCGAAGACCGCACCCAGATCGCGGTTTTGGAAGACGGCGTACTCGTTGAGCATCACGTCACCCGCGAAGAGCACGGCTCCATGGTGGGCAATGTCTTCTTAGGTCGCGTTCAAAACGTTCTGCCTTCGATGGAAGCCGCGTTCGTTGACATCGGTCGCGGCCGTAACGCCGTGCTGTATGCCGGCGAAGTCAACTGGGATGCTGCCGGACTCGATGGTCAACCCAAGCGCATTGAATTTGCCTTGAAGTCAGGCGATCCGGTCTTGGTTCAGGTCACCAAGGACCCGGTGGGTCAAAAGGGTGCACGACTGACAAGTCAGATTTCGTTGCCCGGCCGCTACTTGGTCTATGTTCCCGATGGCTCGATGACCGGCATTAGCCGCAAGCTCCCCGACACCGAACGCTCACGCCTGAAGAGCACGCTCAAGCGCGTGGTTCCTGAGAACGCCGGCGTCATCGTTCGTACCGCCGCAGAAGGTGCGAGCGAAGAGGAATTGGCTCGCGATGTAGAGCGCTTGTCGGTTCAGTGGGAAGAAGTGCAGGAAAAGGCCAAGACCGCTTCGCCTCCTAGCCTGTTGTATGGCGAGCCCGACATGACCGTTCGCGTGATCCGCGACATCTTCAATGAGGACTTCAAGAAGGTCGTCATCAGCGGAAGCGATGCTTGGCAGGTCGTGGATGACTATGTCGCCTCCGTTGCCCCTGACTTGCGCGATCGTTTGGAGAAGTGGACCGGCTCGAAGGATGTCTGGACCGAATTCCGCGTTGACGAGCAGTTGGCTAAGGCACTGGACCGCAAGGTGTACCTGCCATCGGGTGGTTCGTTGGTCATTGACCGCACCGAAGCCATGACCGTCGTTGACGTCAACACCGGTCGTTTCACCGGCCAAGGTGGAAATCTGGAAGAAACCGTCACGGCCAACAACTTGGAAGCTGCGGAAGAAATTGTTCGCCAGCTCCGTTTGCGTGACATTGGCGGAATCATCGTCGTGGACTTCATCGACATGGTTCT
>CALQPL010000134.1 GCA_943332445.1 Bifidobacterium breve | reverse complement strand
GCTTGGTAATCAACATCGGCGTAGAACTCCCGAGGCGCTCCACGCTGGTTGCCTTGAGTTTCAAAGGAGACCGAGAAGTTGCGAAGGTTAAAGGAAAATGGGGTGAGCTTTTCGGGAACAAAAAGACGCCCGGGTTTGAACGAGTCATATTGCGTCAACGTATTAGAAAAACCTTGGTCCTCGCGACGAGAACATTGCCGCGATAGCCGTAGAGGCTTCCCGTCGCAACACCAATCAGGATCACGACCAGCGCGGCGTGAAAGATGAGATTGCCGGTTTCGTGCAAATACCCCTTCTCGGCCGAGACAAAATCGTCTTCGCGCCGAACCCGAAATCCGCGCTTGCCCAATTCCTCCGCAGCTTGTTCCAGCACTTGTGTCGGGGTCGAGGTGACCAGCGCGCTTTGGTGCGCCGGCAACTTTTCCAGTCGACTGGGGGCTGCCGGAGGTAGCGCACGCAAGGCCTTCCAGTGGGCCCGTAGCCGCGGAAGCACACAACCGATTAACGAAACAAACAGCAACAAGTACACCGCGGCAAACCACGGCGATGCGTAGACGTCAAAGAATCCCAACCGATCCAGGATCGGTCCTGAACCTGGGTGCAAGGCCAGATATTGCTGCACCTTGGTCGGGTTGATTCCACGTTGCGGGAAGAGTGAGCCAGGAATGGATGCAAGCGCAAGGAGGAACAGCAAAATCAAGGCGACTCGCATCGAGGTCAGCTGACGCCAACCCCAACGAAGCCATCCAACGATTCCCATGTGTCCCAATTCCTTCTATACCGATGGATCGAACTGTGACACCCACGTCAACAGTTCGATAGACAATGTTTGCCAAATACCTGTCACCAACAAGATGCCCAGAAGAACCAGTAGTCCACCACCAAAGCGCATCACCCACACCGAGTGTTGACGAACCCAAGCAAACGCTGTCATTGCTCGGCCGTAGGCCAATCCGGCAATAAGAAAAGGGATCCCTAAACCAAGGCAATAAAACAGCGAAAGCAAAGCACCGCGACCAGCTGTTGCACTGGTAAAGCTCAGAGTCTGAACTGCTGCCAACGTCGGTCCAATGCAGGGTGTCCAGCCAATGCCAAAAACCACCCCGAGCAATGGCGCGGCACCCACCCCCACAGCCGGCGAAGCCGTCAACCGGAACTGACGCTGGAGCGCAGGGAAGGCACCCATGAAGATCAAACCCAAAACGATGGTGACCACACCTAAAACCGCAGTGATGGGGCGGGCATAGGTCTGCAGGCTCGCACCAAGCCCGCCAAACAAGGCGCCATAACTAATAAAGACAACGCTGAAGCCCGCAACGAAACCCAGCGTGCCCACAACGATCTTGGAGCGAATAGATCGCGGCAACGTTTCATCAGTCGCCCACTCGCCATTGAGTTGGGCGCCGGTCAATCCTGTGACGTAGGAGATGTAGACCGGGACCAATGGCAAAACACAGGGCGAAAAGAACGACACCACGCCGGCAAGCAGGGCAAACGGGATGGCCAAAGCCACTGAGCCGGTCAGGACGGTTTGCGCACCATCGGCTAACACACCATTCATCAGCGACCCGACGCCAAAACTTGGTCAACCAAATTCGTCAACGTGGTTTGTGAATCAACCGGACCAATAATGCGGGCTGCCACTCGGCCTTGTTGATCGATGATCAAGGTCGAAGGAATCGCAGCTGGCGGCAAGGTGTCCGAAAATCCCAACTGAATTTGGCCCTTGGGGTCCGCAATATTTGGATAAGTGATTCCGAAATTACGAATGAAGGCACGTGCCGGATCATCAGTGTCACGCGTATTGAGTCCAACAAATTCCACACCGCGAGACTTCAGTGCCACATTCGCACGTTGCAACGCTGGTGCTTCGCTGCGACAAGGCCCGCACCACGAACCCCAGACATTGAGGACCACGACTTTGCCGCGCTGCTTAGCCAAGTCAAAAGCACCACCGGTGAGCGTGCGACCTTGCACCGCGGGAGCCGGCTTGCGTAGCGATTCCGCCACCACTTTGAGCGTTCCATCTCCGGAGACAAAGCCCGCATCGGCCGTGGTTGAAGAGGCGCTAGTTCCACCGCAACCAGCCACGACGAGCACGAGCCCCAAAGCAAAAACGCCCGAGGCAACGCGGCGGATAGCCGTGGTCACGAATCAAGCACCTGCGATGGGGCTGGCCCCAGGCAATAGATCGGCGGCCGGCTCGGTGTACGTCACAGCCACCAAGTGGTCATCGGAAAACGTGGCCGAAGTCAGCGAGGCCAACGAACATTCACGGCGGCGAGGGTCATGCCAATACCTACGGTTTTCCAGAGACAACCGCGCAATCCACACCGGGAGCTGGTGAGACACCAACACCACTTCATGACCTCGAGCAAGATCACGCGCGGAATCAATCGCCGCACGCATCCGCTCTGCAACGACAACGTAGGGCTCACCCCAACTTGGCCGGAACGGGTTCCACAATTTGGGCCAATACTGCGGGTGACGCAAGACCCCATCGCCAACGGCTACGCGCTTACCTTCAAAAACGTTATCGGCTTCAATGAGTCGCTCATCGATGTCAACGGTGAGATCAAAACGCGCGGCAATCGGTGCGGCGGTTTGTTGCGCGCGTTCGAGCGGAGACGAAATGACATGGGTGATGTCGTGATCGGCGAGGGCTTGAGCTGCCCGCAGTGCCATCGCTTCACCGCGTTCGCTCAATCGAAAATTTGGTAGTCGCCCGTAGAGGATTTTTTCTGGGTTGTGCACTTCACCGTGTCGAAGGAGGTGAACAACTGTGGTGGTAGCCATGGGTGAAGCATCCCACTGCGCCCGATGACGCATCCAGCCACGTAGTCCCGCAAACCCCACCAGACCTACGCCTGTATGCGTACTGTTGTCAATGTCACACAGACCCCACCGGTCACACAATGGCCACTGGCTGGCACCCTAGATTCTCACCCCGTTACCAACTGTGACCCTGCAAGCACGCCTGAGAGGAGGACTCGATGACCAAGGACAACGACTCCTCCCCCGCGCCACGCAATCGTCACCGCGCCCGCACGACAGGTTCGGTCGTCACGGACATCAGTCGCAATCCGATTAGCCGACGTTCGGCCATGATCGCGATTCCGATCCTCACCGGTATTGCCGTGATCGCTTCCGTAACAGCGACGGCGGCCAATCCTCCGACGCCGTCAGCGCAGACCAACTCGACGGCAGCAGGACAACCCTTGAGCGTGAGCCCATTTGCCAACTGGGTCATCCCCACCGCGGATCCAGGATCACTGCAGCGAACCACGGCAACTAAAGCGATCGACAAGGTCGGAGTGGCCAACCTCAACGTTGAGCCATCCTCGTATGCCCAAAGTGGCATTCCCAGCGTGGCATTGAAGGCATACAAGAAGGCAGCCAAGACGTACAAGAAGCTTGACCCTCAATGCGGCGTGACCTGGCCCTTGCTCGCAGCGATTGGTCGGGTCGAATCAGGTCACGGCACCGAAGGCGCTTCAGTGATGACCAAGTCAGGCCTATCCGTGCCGCCCGTCCTTGGGCCAGTCCTCGATGGGGCCGGTCCGTTCGCTTTGATTAGCGACACCGACAACGGGGCCTACGACGGTGACAAGCGTTATGACCGAGCCATTGGGCCGATGCAATTTCTCCCCGAAACCTGGGGCACCGTGGCAAGCGACGGCAACGGGGACGGCAAGAAGGATGTGCAAAACATCTGGGACGCTGCCCTTGGAGCCGCAAACTATTTCTGTCGCGGAGAAACGCGCCTAGGAACGCCCAAGGGGTTGGCAGCCAACATCTACCGCTACAACCGCTCGGAGTCTTACGTGACGTTGGTGTTGGGCATCATGCGCGAGTACGGCGCGAAAGTAAAAATCGTTCCGACTGAAGAAGCGCCCAAGCCAAAGGTCAAGAAGAAGTCCACGACGAAGAAGAAAATCACGCGCAAGCCAGTCGTGGTTCCACCCAAGTCCCCAGCACCAACTCCTGCACCCACCAAGACAGTGGCAGGTCCTGGAACCGGAACCGAGGACCCCTCAGGTCCACGCGTTCGTTAAGACCCTATTTCGACTTGCGTCGTGCAGCGTTGCGCTTTTCTGACGGACGCCACACTGTTTCGCCAGCATCAATGGCGTCTTGACGCTGCTTGTCACCGAATTCAGCAAGAGCTTCAGCCAGTGACTCAACCGTGGCTTCTGGAGCCATGACATCAATGCGCAGCCCGTGTTCGGTAGCGGTCTCGGCCGTGGCTGG
>CALQPL010000133.1 GCA_943332445.1 Bifidobacterium breve | reverse complement strand
TTGCCGTCATCGCGGATGGGCTGCTGGTCATCCCAGGTGACTTCATAAACCTGGAATGCCTCTTTGAGAATGTGTGGCATGACCTTGCCGTCAGGTTCGCGGCCCGGGGTGGGGCTGGGGATCAGCGTGTAGGGGTTGTCCTTCATCTTTTCGTCGGTCAACTGCCCGGGGTAACCCATTCCGACAATCTTTGACAACGTCTTGCGATCGAATTCGACAAAGTTCATCGCCGCTTTACCGGTGCGCTTGATGTTTTGGTCAGTATTGGAGTTTTGTCGGCTGATAACCAAGAACGATCGCCCGGTGATGATCTCGAACGGGAAGCTGAGTTGGTACGGCCCGATGTTGGTGTTGCCGTCCTCATCAACAGTGGTGACCAGGGCAAACGATGAGGGCCAGTACGAACTGGATTGATACCAGTTGTCACGCATGGGACTTGAGACGAAGGCTTCGTCCTTCTTACGTCCAAACACCGAGGTTCTCCTCACACTTGCGTGGGTACGGATTCATCGCGCCAGAACTGAGCAAACGTCAGTGCGATGGCGCCAGCCATAACAGTAAGGGCTAGTCGATAGGGAAGTGTCGAATTGAGGGGATCGTCGACCAAAGTAAAAATGGTCATCGCGAAAATCGTGATTCCAGTGGTGGTCACGGTGTAGTTGGCGAAAATGAAGGCCAGCATCAAGAACGCCCCAAAGCTAGCGATTACCGCGCTTTGCCGCAGCGACGGCTCGGCACCAAGAACAACACCCACCATGAGGGCGATGAAGCCCACCCCAATAAGGGTTCCGAGTATGCGCGATGCGGTCTTCGTTGTCGTCGCGTGTGCGTCGGGGAGCAGGATCCATGCGATGGTCATAGGGAGCCAATATTGGTGGGGCCAGGAAAAGGTGTGGGCGAGGAAAAGCGCCAGAGCAGTAGCTGTAGCCATGGCCGCGCCTAGTCGCAGTGCATGCCGGACGTATCGGTCATTCCATGACAAGCCATCGCGCAATCTCTGCAGAGCAGATGGTGCGACAGCTGAGATAGCCCACGTACTCAATGGTTCGCGACGAAGACTGAGCAAGGTCAAGACCCCGATTTGCAGGAAACCACCGAAGGCCACCATCGCCGTGCTCTCTAGCGCACCTAGCCGGGTCTCGGGAGAGCCTAAGTAGATCGCGAAGAAGACTAAGGACAAAACGCCGATCACTCGTGCGTTCGCGCTGATGCGCCCGACGAGGCCACAGGCACATCCATACAGGCCCGACACGACAATCCCGATGATGGCGAAAGCAAATGCGTCGCGCGAAAGCAAGCTTCCCAGCAGAACGGAAAGAGTGATCCAGACCAAGGCCCATAGATAGGTAAAGGTCCGGCGCGGTGATGGTTCCCTGGTGGATGCAAGCGGAGTCAGTGTGGCCCCGATGGCGAAGGGGATGGCTAACTGCGGGCTCTCTAGCTTGTCGCATACGACCACGGCCACCAAGACGGTGATGCCGGCAACCACTGGGTAGAAGAAGTGAACCAGTTCGCGTTCAATCTTGATCACTTCGCGCCCGACGGCGCGGGATGCACTGGCAAATCCGTTGTTCACGCGCCAATTATGGCTTCATGCAGGCGGATTGGTGGCGTTTGCGGTCACTCCAGATGACAGGTCCGGCCGAACACGGCACACTTGCCACATCATCGGGGAACGCTCAAGGAGTTGTTGTGAAGGAAGAAATTCCCATCCGCCCGTTCTGGTATTCAGATGCTTGGATCTTTCCCAAGCTCATCACGGTAATCACCACGATGGACAAAGACGGTCGCGTTAACGCTGCTCCCTATTCCCACATCATGCAATACGACGTGATGGCCAAGACTCCTCAGATGATGATGGGCTTTCGTCAGGATTCCCACACGTTCAAGAACATCAAGGCCACGGGCGAGTTTGTCATTAACTGTCCCTCGTCGGAGTACCTCGAAGACTTGATGGAAACAGCACGCTTTTATCCCGAGGGGGTCAATGAGTTGGAGCACACCCGCTTCACCACGATCCCATCGCGCTACGTCAAGCCACCCAGCATTGAACAAGCTCCACAGATCATGGAATGCACGGTTGATCGCATCGTTGAGTTGGACAAGAGCAGCGGAATTGTTTACGCCGACATCAAGGCCATCATCATGGATGAGGGTTTGGAAAAGATGAGTCGTGCCGAACGTATTCCGGCGATGAACCTGCCGATCGGTTTGGGCGACCAGGATCGTTTTGAATACTTTTATGCCCGTCCCAGTGACATCGTCAGTTTTGGTCTGAAGGAAACCCCTCGCGGTATTCAGGCCGAGAGCATTGATCCGACGATGCAGTGGGACAAGGACTCGATGGAAGGTCTGATGCAGATCCCACCGATGGTCCGGGAAATGGTCATGACCCAGGTCGAGACCTATGCCAAGGGCAAGGGCGCAGAAGAAGTCACCATGACGCACATGAGCGAGCTGATGGCCGAGTTCGGTATGGACGAGGCTTTGATGGCTCGCTTTGGTGGACCGAAGAAGGACTAGTTCTTCTTCTTGGGCTTGCCTTCGGGCTTGGCAGCAACCGGTGGACTAGTGATCGGCCAGACCAGGTAGCCCACGGCCGCAACAAACACCGTGGCGGCCAACCAGACGCCAGGTTGGTGAGCTTGAATCGCCAGCGGGACTTGCCACTGTGTCCACGGTAAATCTTGTGAGAGTCCGTTGAGGTCTGGACTGCGAGTAACTGATCCCACCGCAAACCACCACAAGGAAACTGCAGCAAGCGCCCCGAAGACTCTGCGCGCACTAGTGATTTGCGATGTCCATTCCTGCCACGCCAAAGCAAGCAAAGGCGTGACCAGCAACAAGGGTTCAAGGGTGAGTCGGTAGCCAAAGAAGTCAGTAGCGCCGATCCACACGTTGCCCGCAAGCTGGACCAGCAAGTACAAGCCAGCACCCACGGTGCTTGAACGCACCCAAGCCGGTGCAACGCGCCATGCCTTGATAACACCGGGCAGCAAAGCGAGCAGGAATGGAGAGTAGAAGAAGATGCCGCGAAGCGGAGAAAAGAAAGTGGCGACCAGGTCGGCGCCCCACAGATCGGGTTTGGCTTGACCGCCGTCCCCAGTGCTGATCGCTGCATCAAAGCGCCCGCCGTAGGTGCCCGGGAAAATGTCCCATGAGTTGGCGTTGACCTTGTTCCAAGCGACCAATCCGATCAGGCCCAGCAGGCTGGTGGCCCCCACCAGGAGTGCGGGACGGATCGACTTGCGGGTGATGGACTCCCAGATCCCCACGGCCGCTGCGACCACAGCCGTGTGTGGTCGGCTCAGGATCGCCACTGCATAGCCCAAGCCCGCAATGGCGAAGTGGGAACGCGTCATGGCCCATGAACCGATGGCCAATCCCATGAGCGTCGTGGGGTGCGTCCACAGCGAGTCTGCTGAGACAGACCACATGGCAGTGCCAAAGGCTAAGAGAGCCGCAGCAGCCAAAGCGGTCTTGCGATTGACCAGGCTCAGGAGCGCGCGATGCATAAAGACGATCGTGATAGCTGACGCAGTTGCTGCAGCAATGGCCGATGGGCCGATGGTGAAGGTGTCACTGCCGCCGATCAGATAAAACGGAACAGCCCAAAAAATCGCGCCGGGGAATCGGTCACTTCGCAAGTGACCATCAAGAATGAAGGCCCATCCACTGCGAGTGAGTTGGGTGACGGTGTCGATGTTGATGGTCTGAAGTTGCGCAATCGTCCATGCCGGATAAGCGCTAAAGAACGTGTCATTGCTAAACACCAGTCCCTTGGGGCCAACCGTGGCAGTCACTGTCGCTGTTACCGCATAGATGATCCAGGTGACCACGCCAAGGATGGACGTATCCCTGATGTCTGAACTCAGCGACGATGCCTTTTGTTTAGCCACAACAACCTTTTCCTGTAGGTATCGTCAAGATTAGCCAGCGTTGGACGCCATGGCGTGGGGAACAGGGTTAAATCCAGGATTTGAACCACATGCGTTGACCCCATTGCGCATAGGAAATCGGGTCGGCAATCCAGATGGGCAAAAAGAAGGCAGCGGTAACGACGGCTATGGCGAGATAGGCCCCCACTACGCCGGCGCCGATGGTGCGCCGGCGCGGGGAAGCATCGGCTGAACCAAGGATGCGGCCCAGACAGTAGGCCACCGCAAGAGCCATAAACGCAGACAAGACCACGGTGTAAAAACCAAAGACCGTTCGCTGGTTATAGAAGACCACCCAAGGCAACCAGCCGGCTGCGATGCAACCAAGGATGGCTCCGGCTCGCCAGTCTCTGCGGCCCAACCATTCAATGGCTAAGTAGCCCATG
>CALQPL010000132.1 GCA_943332445.1 Bifidobacterium breve | reverse complement strand
GTCCATCGGCTTGAATCAACAACGAATACGCGTCAAAAGCCGAGTGATCATTGAGGAATGGCGTGACGGTGAACGGACCAACGGTCATGGGAACTCGGTGCTCAAAGTGGCCCGTCTCTTCAAGGTCAATGCCACTTCCCCACCACTGCGCAGCTCTCAAGATGTCAGCCGCGCCTTTTCCTACAAAGCGTGGAACCGTTGGATGAACTTGTGGCATGAGTCCCCAGTGATCCTGATGCCCATGCGAAATGAAAACCCCTAACAACGTCGGATCACCACCATCAGCCAGACCATCCACAGCCGGAAGCGGAACTTCTTCGCCCCAAGCGGCTGTCAACGGCTTGCCTAAGTCAACAACGATGCGTTGACCTTGCGATGCGAGTTCGACGCAATTTCCGCCGACTTCGTGGGCGCCGCGGTGAATGCGAACCTTCAAGAGCTGACCCCCTTACCAGGGTGGAGACGCTCAATCGCCTTACGGAATGCCGCATTGACATTCGAGTGCGGCAATACTTCGCTGACGATTTCCCACACTTGATCAGAGGTCAAGTCCGTCGTGCGCAACAAGTGAAGCGCCAGCACAGCCGGGGTTCGCGACATCCCCTGAACGCAGTGCAAGAGCACCTGACGACCTTCATCAAGCAACGTCGCCACCTCTTGCTGGGCTTGGTGCAACGTGAAATCAAGATTGTGGTTGTACTCCGATTCGACCCGATCTATCAGCCATACCTCGACATGATTTTCAGGCTCAACCCCTTGCGCTGGCACTTCACCGGCACCCAAGCGACACAGCGAAACCACGGCATCAACACCAGTGGGAAGCTCGCGCACAGAGTCAACAGCCCCAACGAACAGCCCAGGGCTTTGGAGCACTGACGAAACGTGGCCGAGATCGCCCCAATCGGTGTAATCAAAAACGTCAACAACGGGCCACTGGCTCGCCTCTACTTGACCGCCGTGCAGGGCCAGATAGGAGAGCCGGACAAGGTCTCGTGCGCGCAGTCCAGGCCAGCCATGCAACACCCGGTACCAGGCCAAGGGAATCGCCGAACGACCCCACTTAGCGCCGACCAAGCCCCCGGCGATGGCCGCAACCGTGTCAGTGTCGCCACCGCCACAAACTGCTTCCTTAATGGCATCGCTGAAGTGATCCGCGGCAAATGTGCCGCGTGCGGCCTGCGGCTCGTCAGCGAAATCCAACGAGTGATAAATCGCGGACCAAGCTCCCATGAGCGCTTCGACAACCCACCCATTGTTTTCAAAGCGGTAGGGAAATTCCGCCTCCGCCTCGTCCAGGCGTAGCGCCCACACCTCCTGCTGATCCTCCGACAACAATTCCAAGCCAATACGAATATCGAGTTCGCCCGTCTTCACTGCGTGGGCAATGGCCACAGTCCACAGAGCGCAGGCATCACCGGCCTCGGGATCAAAGTGCGTTAATGCACTGATAGCGCGAGCTACCTGAGCAATGTGCGCATAGTCATGGCCGAGCAATGCGACCGCCACTGGCGCCGTCCGCATCAAAGAGCCGTTGCCCCCCGAGCGTCCTGAGCGTTCATGTAATTGCTGGGCGGCCTCGCGTGCATGCTGAGCAGTCGGGTCACCAGCAACTGCGGAGAGCACAGCGCGCGTTTGCATGCCGACGTCTTGGGCGGACTCAGCCCAGACACACCAACGTGCCACGAGAGCGTCTTGGGTTGATTCCGCAGCCAGATCCAGTCCTTGGGCTGCTAATTCGGCGATGGCAATGGCCATCGATGTGTCGTCAGTCCACTCGCCCGGCGCAAACCCAAAGGGGCCGCCACCCACCATGGGCACCAACGAGTCGCCGTTCATCGGCGGCTGAAATTCATACCCGGCGCCCATGGCATCACCCGACGCCATGCCAGCCAGAACACCCATAGCCCGGTCAACCTGGGCCGATGTCCATGAAATATCTCGTTCTCTCATAGTCCCCCCTTCACTCATCAACTTCGTCGTCACTGCTCTAGTCCTCTTGACTTACAGACACGTACTGCCCGCCGTGAACCGTGGCCATCATTTGGCCATAGTCATCGCTGATGTTGGTCACCAACGTGATCATGGAGAACAACGACTGCTCATTGATTGCATGCCCTGGCAGTCCAGCAGAGATGTACAACTTGCCCTGTGAAAGAAAGGCCTTGCCACCAGCCACCATCGAGTTGAGGTGATTGACTTCCTTCAACACCGCACGCGTGTCCTTGAGATCACGCGCAATCAAGCTCAGAACTTCAACGCGCGGTGAATCAACGACCACCCAGCAGGGCGGAGCAGGTGTGTCATTGCTTTTACGCCAGGGCGAGTTATCCAACAGGTAGTCGCCGTCGTCATCTGGTCGAATCAAGTCGACATTTCCCTCGCGATCAGACATCAACTTGTTGATCACGTTCTCAACAACCGCTGTGTAATACGGCTGCATACAGGGCTTACAGCTGGTGCACTTGTGCATAAATCCGTCCTCTCCTTCCGATAACCGAACAGACCAGCCTACCAGACTTAGCGCAGAACTGCTCTATTTGCCGTGAGGTTAGCGCAAGGGTGCGACAAAGCCCCTATGATCAGGCGTGAAGGCAGGTGATCTGATGCCCAACTACGACTCCCCAACCAACGATGTCCAGCTGTGGAAGTTCCTTCTCGACCGCCCAGATCGGGTCGACGACTTCCAGGGCCTCCTCGGTTCCGCAGCCGGAAGACGCAAGGCCCTTTACCTGTTGGAAAGTTTCAGCAACCGCCTAGATCGCCCCTCAACCCTGGAGAGGAAGTTTGCGGATCGACTCGACGACAACCTCCCCTGGATTGACGATGTAGGACGAAGTCTTGAGGACTACCCCAGACCATCTCTAGCCGTCGACACAGCGGTCTTAACCGTGCCCGAGCCCAATGACATTGTGTCCTCTCGCAGCAATCCTGAAATTGATGAAGCCCATGGGCTCCACGTCTTACTCGTTCGTAGCGAAAGTCGTTCGGGCAAACCCACGTGGGCTTTACCTGGCACGTTCATTCATCCAGGCGAAACGTTACGGGCAGCAGCCATCCGCGCCTTGCGCGATAAGGCCGGAATACACGGACTCGAACCTCAACAGCTGCACGTGTTTGACCGCCCCAATCGAGACCACCGAGGCTGGGTTATTTCGGTCGGACACTTGGAAGTGGTTTCGTGGGATGCCATTGTTGAATCGCTTGGATCCAATCCACTGGTAAGCCTTAAACCTGTCAATGCCGTGATCAATACGTCACGGCCACTTCCCTTCGACCACGGTCGGATAGTCGAGGCAGCCGTTCAGCGGGTGAGGCAGGACTACTCCCTCACCCCAGACCCCGCCCGGCTCTTGAATGGCCCGTTTTCCCTGCGTGAACTGGAGATTCTTCACCGACGCATTGATCCTGACGGCACTCCGCCCAAAGACACCTTTAGACGCAGAATGCAGGAATATCTAGAAGAAACCGGTGAACTCAGTTCGGGCAGCCTTGGTAAACCAGCGCGCCTGTTTAATCACCGAAGAAAAAACCACTAAACCTTTTCGATGACCCAGCCTGCGTCGGTGCGAAAACCACTGACGCAATCAATGACAGAGATCGCTTTCTCGTCAATGCGATAGATCGCCTTTTGCCCATGGCTGCGGCCATAGTGGCGGGCTTGGTCCTCAGTTACGTCACCATGCAAGAGGAAACCTGCCTCCTGCCAATCATCAGCGCGCCCCACACACTCCATGAACTGCAATCCGTCACGAGTCAGCTGTGTGACCAGTAGCGAATTCCGGAGGGCATTTTCCTCATCGGGCAGAACAACACTCATCGGATTGGCAGCCGTTAAGACAAACACTGGTGCGGCGAAGGGGAATTCGCCCACCGTGCCCTCGGGAGTTTGACTCAAATGGAAATCACCAAAGCGCAGCGACGTACTGAGATAATTGGACCAATACTTTGACGCATCAAAAAATTCCTGCATCTTGACGATCAGACTGTCCAAGTACCGCACCTCACGGGTGTCCCCCATCCGGCGCCGGTACAGATCTGCGAGATCACGATAAAAATTGATTGTGCGTTGTGGATTCGGGTCAAAAAGCGCGAAAACGTCCCGGCCCCCTTCTAGGTCATTGACCAGATAACGCGCATTAGACGTCTTGTCTGCCCAGGTCACGACCAAAGTGTCGGTGTCCGTGGTCTCGAGGTGCTTGAGATAGCTAGCCACGCGCTCTTCCCAATCATCTGGCTCGCGGTTAGCCCCAGGCTGAACATCGCTGCACCCCAGAACCATGTTCAACACTCGGTCGCCAAAACCTACGCGAATGTCTTCTTCCATTCCTGCGT
>CALQPL010000131.1 GCA_943332445.1 Bifidobacterium breve | reverse complement strand
CGATCAAATCCGCGTTGTAGCGCGTCAACGGTCCGGCGCCGAAGGCGTCACGCGTGGCCGTCTCGGACGCATTACAAAAACGGGAAATCAAATTGCTCGTCAACGACTTTGTTGCGCCAAGCGAGCGCGCCGAACCATCGAACTCCGCAGGCCCCCAAGACAACGCGAGTAAACGTTCGAGGGCGGCCTCGAGTTCACCGACGTCAGTGACATCGCGCGCGTAGCGATCCCGACACAGTTCGAGCAACGCCGAACGATCAACGCGATCGCGCAACATGGCCATCGTCAAGCTGCCATCGTGCAGTGCATCCTCGAGGTCGTGGACCGAATAGGCCACATCGTCGGCCCAATCCATGATCTGGGCTTCGAAGCTTTGGTGTTCTGGGTCAACCGATGCTGGTCGCCCAGCACGAATCCATTCAAAGGCTGGAACATCGTCGGCGTAGACCCCGAACTTGCGGCGATCCGATTCAGCCGGCCACGGGTATTTGACCGTGGCATCGAGCATGGCGCGCGTGAGGTTCAGCCCCACGTTGTCGCCTTCAGGGGTAAAGGTCTTGATCTCTAACCGCGTCAGGATGCGCAGGCTTTGGGCGTTGCCCTCAAACCCGCCACAGGATTGGGACACCCGGTGCAGTTCGGCTTCACCGTTATGACCAAAGGGTGGGTGACCCAAGTCGTGGGCCAAACACGCGGCATCGACCAGGTCAGGGTCGGCGCCTAATCCAGCACCTAACTCGCGACCGATCTGTGCACACTCCAGCGAGTGCGTTAAGCGGGTGCGCGGGAAGTCGTCCTCAAAGGCAACATGGACTTGAGTCTTGGCGGCGAGGCGACGCAATGCTGATGAGTGCAAAACGCGCGCGCGGTCGCGCTGGAATTCGCTGCGACCAACAGCCGTGGACGCGGTACTGGGGGTACGGCGTTCACGATCGGCATCGGTGTATCCGCTATCAGGTGTCATCGCGTTAAGCCTAGGCACAACCGGTGACAAGTGGCTTAGTGGTGCGCGCCTGATTAGCCGCGTAGTACAACCGGGCTGCGGTCTCGCGCACGATGTAGCGCGTAATGGCTGCCGCTCCTTGCGTAGGACTGTTTTGATCCGGTGAGGTCACCGGCTTCATGCCTAAGTCCTTCGCCATGGCTTGGCTACGCAACAGGTGCCACGGGTCGCTGACCAGTGTGGCCGTACATAGCCCCTTGGCGTCCATCTTCTTTGCGGCCGCCACCAACGAGGAATAGGTATCGCGCCCGGTGCCGACCGAAATGATCGCCGAAGCCGGCACTCCGGCAGCAATCAAGGCGTTTCGCCCAGCCGTGGCCTCGGTGAATCGGTCGCCCTTTTGCTTGCCACCCACAGTCATGATGCGCTTAGCCACGCCATCTTGGTACAGGCGCTTGGCGTGGTCGAGGCGAGCTTGCAACACCGGTTGCGGACGACCATCAAACTGCGCGGCACCCAACACGACGATGACATCTGAGGGACGACGATTGTCAATTTGTGCAGTGGCGAAAACCATGCCCGCGGTAAAAAGCGGGATGGCAATCGCGACCGCAATCACTAGACCCAAGAGGCGACGAAACCATCGCCATTTTTTGGGCTTAGGTGCTGGCTCTGGATTTTTAGCCACAACACATCCTTGAGGTGTTCACAACCATCATCCTCCCGAATGCAAGACGTCAGCACCGAGCGGCACGCGGTCGTCATCGCGATCGTCTAACCAATTTTCTGGCAAGGCAATGCGCTTGGCCCCACGGGTGCGACCGCGAGGTGATCCCAGGATTGATGAATTAAAGGATTGATCCAGATCCATCGTCGCGATCAGGTCAACCATCTGGTCACGACTAGCGATCTGCGACATCCCCAATCGGGTGGCACTGGCCACGCTAAATCCCTTGAGATACCAGGCCATGTGCTTGCGCATTTCGCGCGTTCCGCTGTACTCGCCAAAGATGACCATAAGGCGATCCAGGTGGTCCAGCATCACAGCGGTGACGGCCCGCAACTGTGGTGCTGGTTGGGCTTTTCCGCCCGAAAAGGCCATCGCCAGGTCAGCAAAAAGCCAGGGTCGGCCCAAACATCCACGGCCCACCACTACCCCGTCGCACCCGGTGTGTTCCATCATGCGCACCGCATCGGTGGCTTCCCAAATATCGCCATTGCCCAACACGGGAATGGTCAACGCAGCTTTGAGTTTTTCGATGGCTTGTAGATCGGCTTGACCGCTGTAGTACTGCAACGTCGTGCGCGCATGCAGCGCAACCCAGGCAACACCAGCGTCTTGTGCAATCTGTCCGGCTTCCAAATACGTCAGGTGATCATCGTCGAGACCCTTGCGCATCTTGACGGTGACGGGAAGCTCCCCCGCATTGTCGACAACAGCCTGAACAACGCGAGCAAAGAGTTTGCGCTTGTACGGCAATGCCGATCCGCCACCCTTGCGCGTGACCTTGGGAACAGGACAACCGAAATTCAAATCGATGTGATCGGCCAAGTTTTCATCGCGAACCATGGCAGCCGCACGCGCCAACGTCGTGGGGTCAACGCCATAGAGCTGGAGCGATCGCAGGGACTCATCGGGGGCAAAGGCCACCATGCGCATCGTGCGCTCGTCGCGCTCAACCAGGGCTCGAGCTGTGACCATCTCCGAGACAAACAACCCGGGGGGCTGTCCGTCTGCGACCTGTGGGGAGCCAGCCAAGGCATCGGCCGCAAAAGTTCGGCACAGGCTGCGGTAGGCCTCATTGGTAATTCCGGCCATGGGCGCCAGGACGACGGGGACGGCTAGGGCGTGCCTGCCCAGCATCAGCGTCATGACCCCTGCTTTCCCAGCCCCAGAGCCGGTCTTGGCCCTGCCCAAGGGTACGGTGAAGTGGCAATGTTCCGAGCGGGGCACTATGCTCAAATCAACTTGAACAACTTTTGGAGCGATTTGTGACTGCCCCCACGCTGGAATCAATTGACGGTAAGCCTGTGAACTCCTCCCTGCGCTGGATCGCCCTGGGCGCGGTATCGCTTGGAGTCGCGGCAACGATCTTGAACCAGACCATTTCCAACGTCGCCATTCCTGCCATCAGCAATGACATTGGATTGACCACCGAAAACGCCACGTGGGTCAACGCCGCGTATGCCCTGACGTTTGCCTCGCTGTTGCTGTTGATGGGTCGCTTGGCTGACCTGGTGGGCCGACGCAAAATCTTTATTACTGGACTGTTGATCTTTTCGGCCTCGAGCATTGTTGTAGCCCTCACCCAAACAGTGGGACAACTTGTCGCCGCGCGCGTTGCACAAGGCATCGGTGCCGCCAAGATCTTGCCCGCATCGCTGTCTCTGGTTAATGCAGTCTTCAAGGGACGCGATCGTGCGATTGCTTTCGCCGTGTGGGGTTCAACGATTGGGATCGTGTCTGCCGTTGGACCACTACTGGGTGGATGGATCATTGGCGTCACCTCGTGGCAGTGGGCGTTCCTGATCAATGCCCCCATTGGAATCCTGACCTTGATTTTGGCTTTGAAGTTCATCCCTGACAGCAAGGACGCGGACGCCCGTGATGGCCTGGATGTTTTGGGCGCCATTTTGGCCACCAGCGCATTGGCCTTGATCACCTTTGGCATCATCGAAGGCCAGGCCTACGGCTGGGTCAAGACCTTGAATCAGCTCTCTGTTGGGGGCCTGACGTGGACCTACTCGGCCATCTCCCCCACAGCCGCAGCCTTGTTCATCGGCATCAGCTTGATCATCTCCTTCTTGCTGTGGGAGAGGTACCGCGCTGCAGTAGACAAGCCCGTCCTGTTCGACCTCTCGCTGTATTCAGTGCGCTCGTTCCGTTACGGAACGCTGGTTGGCTTGCTGGTAAGTCTGGGTGAATTTGGTGTGCTCTTCGCACTGAGTTTGTTCCTGCAAGCCGTTTATGGCTACACCGCGTTACAAGCTGGTGCAGTCTTGGCCACGTTGGCCTTTGGTGCCTTCGCTGGTACTGCCGCAGCAGTTCGCGTAAGCCGAGCACTGGGACCGGCCGTTGCGCTTCGCATTGGCATGGTCTTGGAAGTCGTTGGCATCTTGTGGCTGGGCTTGGAACTGACTCCTAACGGCACCGGATGGTCCCTGGTCGCGCCGCTTGTTGTTTACGGTGCTGGTGTCGGTTTTGCTACCTCTCAACTCGCAGGTATTTCCCTGTCACAAGTTCCCCCCGCCAAGAGTGGTCAAGCTTCGGGCGCGCAGTCGACATCGCGTGCGCTGGGCGCAGCTATTGGTACGGCAGTCCTGGGAGCCACATTGCTGGCCGGCTTTGGCAGCACCACCGCAGCGCTGACTGATCGTGGTGTCACACCGG
>CALQPL010000130.1 GCA_943332445.1 Bifidobacterium breve | reverse complement strand
CGCGCGTGGATCGAAGTATTGAGGTTTCGGCGCCGACGGTTACCGTTCGCGGTGGTGATGGTCCACTGCGGCAAATCTTTGCCACGTTGTTTGACAACGCACTCGTGCACGGCGAAGGCACGGTTTCGGTTCGGGTCCGCGATACAGCAGGGCTCGTAGTGGTGGAAATCAGTGATGAGGGTTCTGGAATTACTCCCGAGCTAGCGAAATCCATGTTCGAGCGCAACATCAGCGGCGGCGGCAGCAGTGGTCTGGGCCTGTCCGTGGCGCGCGCACTCATCGAAAACTTGGGCGGACGCTTGGAGTTGATTAATTCCAGGCCAACGACGTTTGCCTTATTCCTTATTCAGCGAGACCAAGACGCCAGCGACCTAGAAAGCGGCAATCACACAGTGGTCGAGGTTTCCGAAGGTGGTGTGGAGTCGTCAACGAGCGCTGCATCAACTGTTTCAGGAAATACCCAGCGTCGATAAGCGTAGAACCGAAATGAGGTTCCCAAGAGTAGTCCGATGCCGTTTGCTGAAATATTATCCGCGAGAACGGATTGGTAACCCAGAACGTAGTGGCTGATGAAGAGTGCACTTTCGGCGATGATGAGGGCAACGCCGTTGACTATGAAGAACAATAAATATTCGCGACGAAAACTGGTGCGCTCTCGGTCCCCCCAGGTCCAGTGCCTGTTGGCGAAGTAAGCAAAGGTCATGCCCAGTAAGGCAGCAATTCCCTTGGATGTCAGCGGCCCGACATCACCCACATACCGCAAGAGATTGAATGAGCCGACATCGATGACGAAAGCAAAAGCTCCGACGATGCCGAATTTTGCGAGTTCATGGATGAGGTGCTGAAACCGGTGATACAGAGACCTCATGACTGACAGGTTACCTGCTCCGCACAACGACCCGGTACACGCGGCGGGTAGTCTTAGGGAGTGAGTTTCCCGGTGGTGGGCATGGTGGGCGCAGGCCAATTGGCCCGCATGTGTGCTCAAGCCGCTATTGGTCTGGGAGTCAAGTTCACTGTCCTTGCGGCGGATCCCCAGGAATCAGCGGCTCAGGTCGTCCCATCGACGGTGATCGGCAACCACGACAACGTTGATGATTTGCTGGCCTTTGCGAGTGACTGTGACGTCATCACCTTTGATCACGAACATGTTCCGACCGAACATCTCGACGCTCTGATTGCTGCGGGCATCGCGGTGCGCCCGGGTCCGCACGCTCTCGTGAATGCTCAAGACAAGTTGCAGATGCGCACCACCTTGTCTGCAGCGGGAATTCCCGCGCCCATGTGGCGTGAAGTAACCAGTGCAGAGGACGTGGCTGAGTTCGCTACGACCGCTGGATGGCCCGTAGTTCTCAAGACAGCCCGTGGTGGATATGACGGCAAGGGCGTGATGGTTGTTACTTCCGCCGAGGAAGCCGCTGTCGTGTTGTCTGGAAGTAACGTGCGCTGGCTGGTGGAAGAGAAAGTCGATTTCACCTGCGAGTTGGCCGTCCAAGTTGCACGCTCGCCTCACGGACAAGCAGCGGTGTATCCGGTCGTTCAAACCATCCAACGCGATGGCATCTGCCGCGAGGTAATTGCACCGGCCCCCATTGACGAAGACACCGCAATGCAGGCCCAGGCCATCGCCTTGCAGATCGCACAGCTACTGGACGTCACCGGCATGCTGGCTGTCGAGATGTTCTTGACGGCCGATGGCGTCGTAGTGAATGAATTGGCCATGCGCCCGCATAACAGCGGGCACTGGACGATCGATGGTGCGGTGACGAGTCAATTCGAACAACACTTGCGCGCTGTACTCGACCTGCCCTTAGGGTCCACTGCGGCGCTGGCACCTCACGTGGTCATGGTGAATGTCCTCGGGGGCGACCACCCCGACATGTATCACGCATATTTGCATTGCATGGCTCGTGACCCTGGTCTGAAAATTCACATGTACGGCAAAGAAGTCCGCCCTGGTCGCAAAGTTGGGCATGTCACCGTTGTTGGTGACGACTTAGAAGATTTACTTGAGCGTGGTCGGCATGCGGCTGCGTACCTCACCGGCGAAATCACGGAGTGAAGCAATGACTGACAACATCACGCCCATCGTTGGATTGGTCATGGGTAGCGACTCAGATTGGCCAGTGATGCAGGCCGCCGCTGAGGCACTCGAGGAGTTTGGCGTTGCGTACGAAGCCGACGTGGTTTCTGCCCATCGCATGCCAGAAGAAATGATCAAGTACGGACAAACCGCGGCTAGTCGTGGCTTGAAGGTGATCATCGCTGGTGCTGGTGGTGCGGCGCACCTCCCGGGGATGCTGGCCGCTGTCACGCCGTTGCCAGTGATCGGCGTACCGGTATCACTGAAAAACCTTGACGGTTTGGATTCGCTGTTGTCGATTGTTCAAATGCCCGCTGGCGTTCCGGTTGCCACGGTGGCCGTGGACAACGCACGCAATGCCGGCCTCTTGGCGGTGCGAATCCTTGGGGCCGCTGATGAGTCCTTGCAGGCCAAGATGCTCGATTTTCAGCGCGAGCTCAATGCTGTCGCGAAGAGCAAGGGCGAAAACCTACGCCGTTAGGGATGGCGCGTGCCACGACCCAAACTGTGAATAGTCCACCCGGCATTGGCCCATTGCTGCGGATCGAGCACGTTACGGGCATCAATCATGATCGGCGTGGCCACCTGTGACTTTGTCTTTGCGGGATCGAGGTCTTGGAACTGCTTCCATTCAGTCAGCAGCAAGACCAACTCAGCACCCGCGAGTGCTTCGTCAGCAGTGGCGGCATAGGTCGCTGCTGGAACCCGAACTGAAGCGGTCTGGTTAGCTGCCGGGTCAAAGATCGTTACCAGCGCGCCATGTTCAATAAGTTCGGCCGCTACCGCCAACGCAGGAGAGTCGCGCACGTCATCACTGTCTGGCTTAAAGGCTGCACCCAAGATCGTGACGGGCTTGCCAGCAAGTTGTTGTGAGGTCAGAGAAAGCGCTGCTGCAACTGCGCGGGTGCGACAGCGTTGGTTAATCGCATCAACGTCATCAAGGAAATCCAACGATTCACCGACGCCGAGTTCGGTTGCCCGTGCGCGAAACGCACGAATGTCCTTGGGCAGGCAACCGCCACCAAAACCTAATCCAGCATTGAGGAAGCGCCGCCCGATGCGTTCGTCACGACCAATGGCATCAGCCAGAACGGTGATGTCCGCGCCGGTTGCCTCGCACAACTCAGCGATGGCGTTGATGAAAGAAATCTTGGTGGCCAAGAAGGCATTGGCCGAGGCTTTGACTAATTCGGAGGTGGGAAGGTCCGCGACGATGAGTGGAACATCGTTGGCCAAGAGCGGTGCGTACACCTGGCGCAGAGTTGCTTCATCGGCTGGATCAGTAACACCAATGACTAGCCGATCAGGTGCGACGGTGTCAGCAACAGCATGTCCTTCGCGAAGGAATTCCGGGTTCCATGCCAGATGAACATCAACGGATGCCGGTGAAGTCGAGCGGAGTTGGTCCGCAAGCCGTTGAGCCGTGCCTACTGGGACGGTTGATTTGCCCACCACCAAACAAGGGCGATCAAGATGCGGGGCGAGAAGCGCGATCGCGCCGTTGACCTGGGCCATGTCGGCAGCCGGTGAATCGATGCTTTGCGGCGTACCGACACAAATAAAGTGCACATCAGCCTGTGCTGCAACGTCAGCAATGGCGGTGGTAAACCTCAAACGTCCTGACGCGAGCGCACGCTGGAGGACTTCGTCAAGCCCGGGCTCGTGAAACGGCACGGTGCCAGCAGCCAAGCTGGTGACTTTGTCCGGGTCCACGTCAAACCCAATGACCTCATGCCCAAGGTCTGCCATGCATGCTGCATGAGTGGCGCCGAGGTAGCCGGTGCCGATGACTGAGATCCGCATGACAGTGAGGTTACCGGCCTTCGGATCGCATCTGTTGCAGCGCATGGTTAAGCGCGCCACGAACTGACTTTGATAACGGGGCCTCAATGAAGCGCGCCACAAACCACGCCAGCGCGATCATGCTTGCCACAACGATGCCGAGCGTCTCCCACGGAGTAAACGATTCACGCAGTCGATCAATCATGATCCAGCCGATCCACTCGTGGAGCAGGTACAGCGGGTAGGTGAGTAATCCGAGAGGGGTGAAAAAGCGCCAGTTCAACCAGCGCAAACCACCGACCGCAACCAGGGCCATGATCAGGTAAATTGCGGTAATGCCCGCGTACATCGTGACGGGGTTGATGGGGGCTCCCACGATGCGCTCGGCCCCTGCTGCCTCCTTCTCCACCGTGGACAGCGTGATGATCCACGTGACAAAGACCATGGTCCACAGCACAATGTTGGAGCCGAATTTGTGAATCAGAAACAGG
>CALQPL010000129.1 GCA_943332445.1 Bifidobacterium breve | reverse complement strand
CGCGCTGGGGCTCGTGCACTCCAACCGATCGCAGTATTCGGATCTCACATCGGCTGCAGTCGATGCCGCAGTTTGTGGTGGACTACGTCGTCCTACACGAACTTGCCCACTTACTCGTCCCTGATCATTCTGCGGACTTCAAAGTCCTGATGGATCGCTACCCACAGGCCGTACGCGCCCAGGGATATCTCGAAGGCTGGGCCGCAGCGAAGGGTTAGTTCTCGTTGTCTTCAAACGGTTCGAGGTCATCGAGTTCGGAAAGATCGAGCGGAATGGCGCGAAGGAAGTGGTCGGGGGAGTCAATGTCCTCACCGGTGGGCAACAAGTCGGGGTGAGCCCATAGGGCATCGCGACCAGCCACTCCTCGTTGCTCTCTGATTAGGGCCCACAGTTGGCTGGCTTCACGCACGCGGCGGGGTCGAAGTTCAAGGCCCACCAGTGAGGCAAACGTTTGCTCCGCTGGACCGCCAGTGGCGCGACGGCGCTGCAACGTCTCGCGCAGAGCAACGGCTGAGGGCATTGCAAGGGATGCTTGCGTCACCACGTCATCAATCCAGCCATCGATTAACGCGATGAGGGTTTCGAGTCGGGCTTGCGCGTCAAGTTGTTCTTGCGTTTCCGGCGGAGCGAAGACGCCCGAAGCCAGTGACTCGGACAATGCTGCTGGGTCGTTGGGGTTTAACGCTTCGATTTGTTCTTGCAAAACCGATAGGTCAAGGCTCAGTCCGCGCGCGTAGTCATCGATAGCTGCCGTGAACAAAGCCGTAAGCCATGGAGCATGTGCCGCGAGACGTTGGTGGGCACGCGCTCGCAGCGTGAGGTAGAGATCAATGTCAGTGGATGTGATCCCTAAGTCCTCGGAGAAGCCTTCAAGATTGGTCAAGACCAGTGCTGCTCGATGGTCATCGGTTACGCACACTCCGATGTCGGCGGTGGTGAGAACGCTGCCACTGAGTTCGGCCAATCCCTGACCCACTTGCGTGGCGAAAATGATGGAGCCCAAGTTGTCCATGAGCTGACCCATGGGCCCATCTACGACGGCAGCGAATTCGGGCGGGAAACTGTCACTCTTCATGAGGGCTCGGGGTCCGATCGCGTCAGTGGCGCGGGAGGCCAATGGCTGGACAAGCTGGAGCCATTGCTTGGCTGTTTTGTCGATCCATTGACGGCGTGACCACACCTCGAGCTCGCCGTGGCTAGGTAGCGAAGTCGCTTGATCAAGCCAAGCATCGGCTAACAAGACGGCATCGTCAAAGCGACTGCGGTCCGCTGTGGTGGGTGCCGAGTCCTTCACCTCCACCATTTTTTCGTCTACTGCTCGCTGGACAACATCCCAAGGAACAGTCCCTCGTTCGGTGGACTGCATCATCGCGCCAAGTTGGGAAAGGATGGCTCCTAGACCAAAATCCTCTGAAGGCATGGGGCCTCGCATCGCAGCGAAGAGGGCTTCGAATGGGTTCTCTTCCGGATCGCCTGGCAGGTCATTGGTCATCTGTCTCTCCCAAATACTTCCGGTCGGGCGTGCCTTTGCGACACAATGTTGGTCATGTCGTTGCAGTCTTCAACCCCGCGGACCTCAAGAGTATTCCGGTCTGCGGCATGACGACAACAGCAAGCACTTCGCCCAAAGTGGCCATCGTGTGTGCGGCCCAGGGACTTGCCGCTGCGCTAGCCCATCATTTGCGATCGGTGGATTGGGTCTTTGTGGACCCGACCGGCGCTGACCTGGCGGAGGATTTGGCCGGGATGGACGCTGTTGTGCATGCCTGGATTGATCCTGATCTGTCGGTTCCAGATCCCTTTCGCGGAGACCTGTCTGCAGCCTTGACCGCGAAGTTGCTGTCCACCTGTTCGCAGGTGGGAACCAAGCACGTCATCTTGCTATCGAGCGCGATGGTTTATGGAGCAAGTCCGACGAACTCCATTCCGTTGAAGGACGATGCGCCACTGCGAGCCAACGGTGAAGTCGGAGTTGTTCAGGATCTGCTTGACGCCGAAGAACAGTTTCGCCAGTGGGCCGATCAATCTGATTCATGCGTTTCGATTGTTCGCCCCGCTGTGGTCTTTGGTGATTCGATCGACACCGCCTTCGTGCGTCACTTTGAAGCGCCTCGCTTGCTGTTCCTTAAGGGATCGGTGCCGGCCTGGCAGTTTGTGCACATTGACGATCTGGCGACGGCGCTGGAATGTGTCGTTGAGAATTCCATCGCGGGTGTCGTGCCCGTTGGTGCGTCGGGTTGGTTGATGCAGGAGGAAATCGAAGCCATCAGTGGGATTTCACGCCTTGAACTACCCGCGGCCGCGGTCATGAGCACGGCCTCTCGCCTGCATCACCATGGCGTTACTCCTGCGCCTGCGGAGGAACTGGATTTCATCCGCTACCCCTGGGTCATTGATTCAACGGTGCTCACTAACTACGGGTGGACCGCTTCGTGGACCAATCAACAGGTTGTTGAAGCCCTGATGGAACAAGCCCAGGGTCGAATCGCCATTGCCGGTCGCCGGGTTGGGCGATCTGAGGTCACTGCCCTGACGGCCGCAGCTGCTGTGCTGACGGCCGCAGCATTGCTACGGGCTCGCCGGCGCCGAGGCGTGTAACAAGCCATACCCGGTTGCTGCTTGAGCGCTCGAGTTCCTGCAGTCCTAGGCTGATGCCACAAGATTTCTCAGATTCATCGTTGGGGAGTGTGCAGTGTCGGCTTTGGCATGGTGGTTCATACCCATCTTGGCAACGATTGGTGCTGTCGTTTGGTACACCTGGCGTGGCCAAGATCGTCCAGGCGATCCTCGGCACACAGTGGCTCAGCAAAAGAAGTTCAATGACGCTATGCGTAAGGACAACCCCCGTGGCCGGCGGCGCTCTCGTGGGCCGAATATGCCCACCGATGGCGGATCACCTTCGTGACTGAATCCATGAGCGAGAGCCAAGAGGCTGGCGAGGCTGAAGGTGAAGAACGCCAACCGGTGGATGCGCGAACGAAGTCGCTGCTCATGTCTGGGTTGGTTTTAGTACTCCTGGTTGCACTCGCCGCGATCCTGCCCGTTCCTTATGTCATCTTGCGACCGGGACCCACGTTTAACACCCTTGGCGAGGATGCCGGAAAGCCAGTGATCAACGTCTCCGGCGCACGTACTTATCCCACTCAGGGCGGGTTGAATCTCACGACGGTTAGCGAGGCCGGCGGCCCCTTTGGCAAGGTGTCGTTGGTCGAAGCATTCCTTGGCTGGCTCGATTCGAGTACAGCTGTTTTGCCTGAACGCATTGTGTTTCCGGCCAAGGTTGATTCAGCCGAAGTTGAAGAGCAAAACTCAGCAGACTTTGTCGATTCTCAAACCCAAGCCACAACTGCCGCACTGCGGTATCTCAATAAGCCTGTGGTCTCTGTCGTCTTGGTCAATGCGGTTGCGCCCAAGGGGGCCAGTGCGGGATCGCTCAAGCCAGGCGATGTCATGGCGGCCATTGACGGGACCACCCTTGGCTCCGCGCAGCAAGCTGCGGACCTGATTTCGTCCAAGGAACCTGAAACTGTCGTGGTGTTTTCTCTCGTGCGCAATGGCAAGCCTGTCACAGCGAAGGTGACGACTCGCAAATCGACTAAAGACCCAAAGACCTCAGTTGTGGGCATCGTGGTGGCGGATGGTTTCCAAGGTAAGGACATCACGGTTAAGTACGGTTTGGAAAGCGTGGGTGGCCCGAGTGCCGGCCTGATGTTTTCGCTGGGTGTTGTCGACAAACTCACCGTGGGTTCGCTGACCGCGGGCAAGACCATCGCCGGCACGGGAACCATCGATGACAAGGGTCTCGTGGGTCCGATTGGCGGTGTTCAGCAAAAGGTGGTCGGAGCGCATCGCGATGGTGCGACGTTCTTCTTGACGCCGACGCGAAATTGTCTGGATGCCTTCCGAGCCGCGCCCAAGGGTTTGACCTTGATTCGGGTGGAAACCCTCAGTGATGCTGTTGCTCAACTCGAAAATGTTCGCAAAGGTAAACCCACGACCCCTTGTTGAGTTGCTTAGGACTCGAAGGTTGTCGCTAGGGCGGAAGTGAGCCCGGGTACTAATTCCGGTCCCTCGGTAAAGGTCTCTGTGCCATCTGATTGACGAACTCGCAGACGACAAAAACGATCGCCACCCCGTAAGACGCCGATTGACATGCGGACGTCTCGATGGTCGGGGTGCTCGAGTGCCTCATCGGCGAATTCGCGCGATGTGGGATCCAATCCGCTAGCCACGAGTTCGGCCTCGGCTGAATCGGGCAAGACGATGCGCTCCAGGGTAATCACGCAACCCTGAACCTCCTCAGGCCAGCCAATGGCGGCTAGGAGTGCATCCAGGGGCTGCTCTTCGTCGGTCCAGTCCT
>CALQPL010000128.1 GCA_943332445.1 Bifidobacterium breve | reverse complement strand
GCGCTCGGTGCAGCCCTCTGTTTCGTAGGGCTTGTCGTGTACGCAGTGATGCAGCGAGCTAGCTCACCGACACCTTGACGTAGTCAGCAGTCGAACCTTCGCTGAGCGAAGCAACCGCTTGAGGATCCTTGTCACTGGCCTTAAACCACACCGCGGTCCACTGGGCTGCAGCTTCGACTGAGCGACTCTGGTCCAGCGTCATCGGATTGCGGTCTGGATTCGCCCCTACGGGGTTATCGCAATCCGTTAAGAAGAAGTGGTTGCCACCCTGGATTTCAATGAAGGCATTGGGTCCTTGACCTGCCACCACGGCAAACGTGCGTTCGGCTTGATCCAATGTCACCACGTCGTCCACTGATCCCTGCATGAAGGCAATGGGCACGATGTTGTTCACCGGCAGCGGGTCTCCCGTGCGGGGCGGCGGAATGTTGTGCGTGCCGTTAACCACTACGGCCACCAGTTCCTTGGGCACCGACCATTCATCAACCACCAAGCCCGGCTGACCAAAGTTGCAGGCAATACCCAATGCGGTGCCGCCACCCATGGAGTGACCCGTCAAGAACAAGCGCGTCATATCGAGTCGACCAGCCAGCGGTGAATCGCTATTCACATTCTCTGCCGCAGCGAAATCAACCGACCAATTAATGAAAGCTTGTTGTGGGTAATGCGCAAAGTCACCAAACAGTTCACGCTTGTGTTCTGGAGCCACAATGACAAACCCTTGCGAGGCCAAGATCGTGGCATAACGGGTGTACATGCTTGGTTCGGTGTGCGATCCGTGAATAAACGCCACGATAGGCAGGTTTGCGCCCTCAACTGGGGCCCAGACATAGACAGCATCACCGTTTGGCAGCGCACTTTTGTACGCAACGACATCGTCAGATGTACTCAACGACTTAATCCCCAAGCACTGACCGCCATTTTCGGCACAGGTGGGGCTAGCAGAAGCAACACAGGGTGAGGTCATGATTAGTGATTTCCCATCAGGTGAGTTGGGGCGAATTAGGACCAGATCGTGAGCGGACGGAAAGCTTCGTCCGGAATGGTGCCTTCAAGGTCGTAGTGACGCAACATCAGATCACGCATAGTGAGCGACTTGATCTGCGCTAGTTCCTCGGCATCAAACTGATCGTTCTCGTACCAGAATCGATCGGCAGCCCGAGTGCGGCGCAATTCCTCGGACAGGATGTTTTGCATAGTTCGGCCGACGGCTGAGCCCTCAACGTGGGGTTCGGCGAGTAAACCAACCATGGGATCAATCGAGTCCGCTCGGCGATACACCTCGCGCACGGCTTCAGCGCGAGCGAGTTCATCGTGCGTTGGATTGGCTGGATCAACAGCGGTAAAGCGCAAGAACGTTTCAATAGGTGTGCGGCGCTCGAGCTTCTTACCCGCATCAATGAGTGCGCGCTTTTCCTTTTCACTAATGGTGTCTGCCTGCGCCTCGGAGTCCCACGGGCCTTCGTCACCGAATTCTCCGTAGGCCATACGCACGACGTGATACGGCGGTAATCCGTTATCGCGACCACGCGCCAGGTCGAGCGTGAATAGGTCAGTGCCGCCGCTGACAAAAGCAATGTCATGAATCGCGGTGTGATAAACCAATCCCACATCATGGGCTTGCGTGGCCAACATCCCGCGCACCACGTGCTCGGGTGTTCCACCGGCCAACGCAATGTGCCCCAGTGGCGAAATCGCATTGTTGACCTGGCCCACATTTGGCAAGGTTCCATCTTCGGGCATCGCCGGATGACCGCTGTGCAAGGACAAAGCACCCGATGCGTCTCGCGGTGCATAGGGATGCAAAGCCGAGTGCCCAAAGCGCAACGCCAACGTGGCAAACGGGACGCTGGTCATGGCATTCGCTGTTTCGTCATAGCCTGCATACGGGCCCAGTCGCTTGACCATGTCTGGACCGAAGACTGCGGGCAACCACTCATCAAAGAGCAGGTGCTGCCACACCGCGATCGTGCGGCGACGCGCCTCTTGGAACAAGGTTTCGTCATCCCAGTCGGGGTTAGCCTGCTCGAGTTGTGCCGCACGCCAGTTGTGCTCACGGAAAAACAGAATCTGCATCAGCGTTAAACCGATGTTTTCCGAGGCTCGAGGATCTCCAGCGGTGACAACTTCAGTGGCCGGCAAGCGCGAGAACGAACTGTCGACCTTCAGGCCTGTGGTGGCGCGGCTTGCGGGCAAGTTGTCAACATCAAATTCCTTCTTGACCGGGCCGAACTCCGTGCGATACATGGCTTCGCCAACGTAATGCTCAGCCTTGAGGCGGCCACCAGCAAACTCACGAAGGGCCTCATGCGTTTCGGCTTCTGGGCCGTAGACCTGTGTCAGATCCAAATAACCACTGGCCAACGTTCCCGGGTGGAATACGCCATCGACAAAATCACCGGTACTTGGCTTGAACGGCAAACCACAGGGCGTGCCATCGAGAAGTCGGTTTTGACCGCGGAAGGTAGCAATCGGGTCTTCGGGGTCTAACACCCACACGAACTGATAGGGCGAGTCCGGAGTAACAAAGCTCTTGTTGTTGTCGATCCAGTGGCCGTAAAAATAGTTGTCTTCTTTGTCGTGATTAAGGAACTGACCAAAAAGCACCGCAATCATGTTGATGTTGGGGCGTTCCCGATCCGTGAGGACATCCTCCAGGCCATACAAGCGACGACTAATCGTGCGCTCATTCCCGCGATCATGGGGGCGTCGAATGCCGTCGGCGTAAGAAAAGCCCTCGGGCCCACGGCTCATCACGCCTGGAGCGCTGCCCAATGCCGGTTCAGCCAGGTTGTTCCCCGTTCCATCCAATGAGCGATATTCAGCGGCGGTCTTGGATGGCACAAAGGCTCCCTTTAACGAAGGTCTGGTGATCCCGTGGGTTCATCAGCAAACGACGTGGCATCTGTCCACAACGTGTCATACGCGCGCGAGCGACTAAATTGTTGATAAATCCATGCGGATAGTGCGAAAAGACTAATCAGTGCGAGGAACTTACGCAAGATATGCCTCCTTCACGTCAACCGATCAAACACTGGTGGGCCTAGGAGGACTTGAACCTCCGACCTCTTCCTTATCAGGGAAGCGCTCTAACCGTCTGAGCTATAGGCCCGAATGCACGCAAAATCTATCCCACGCCCACAACGGTGACGTCAGGGGCTAGTCCTGGACTAAATCCATTTGCAAACCCCCAACGAAATACGCCGCGAGGTTATAAAAAGTTGCCAGTAACGCACTCAGGGCCGTCGCCAAGATGACTTGAACAATGGCGACTGCTCCCGCCAGGGTCATGACCTGTCCAAAACCAAAGAGTGATTGCGGATCAACACCGCCACCAAACACTTCGGTCGAGGTCCGGCCGACTGAATCAAAGACCCCGGCTTGGTTAAACAGCAACCACAGCAAGGCGATGGCTATCACGATCGCTAGGGCTATACCCACCGAGAAAATGAACGCCACCTTGGCAACAGACCATGGATCGATGCGCTTCAACCGCAATTGAGCTCGACGAGCACCCGTCGAACCGTCAGCTCCGGTTGCCGAACTCACGAAGTCGTACCCGCATCTGATGCTTCGGTGGTTTCATCTGCCGACACCGTGGCTTCATCACCCTCTAGCTCGTCATCACCATCATCGGATTCGGCATTACGAGCGATGCCAAGCACCACATCACCTTCTACCAAGTTCATGTAACGAACACCCATGGTGTCGCGACTCGTCGGATTTACCTCATCGACGCGAGAGCGGATAACGCCACCATTGGACGTAACCGCAAGGACTTCATCCGTGGCATCCACCACCAATGCACCGGCCAACGCACCTCGAGCATCCACCAGCTTCATGGCCTTAATGCCCAGGCCCGAACGGTTTTGCACCCGGTACTGCTCCACCGGGGTGCGCTTCGCAAATCCGCCATCAGTGACGGTAAAGACGAAAGCTCCTTCGGTCACCACTGACATCGACAGCAGCGCGTCACCTGCACGGAACTTCATGCCGGTCACGCCGGCAGTAGCCCGGCCCATCGGACGCAATTGCTCGTCGTCGGCGGTAAAGCGAACGGACATTCCCTTACGAGAAACCAAGAGCAGATCATCGGTCGGCGAGACCAATTCGGCCCCAATGACCTCGTCATCTTCTTGCAGGTTGATGGCAATCAAGCCACGAGAGCGATTGGAATCAAACTCATCCAACTTGGTCTTCTTGACCTTGCCGTTCTTCGTCGCCAGCACCAGATACGGCGCCTGGCCATAGTCGCGTAGCGTCAATACCTGAGCAATAGACTCATCGGGTTGGAACTCCAGCAGGTTCGCTACGTGTTGACCACGCGCATCGCGACCAGCTTCTGGCAATTCATAGGACTTCGCGCG
>CALQPL010000127.1 GCA_943332445.1 Bifidobacterium breve | reverse complement strand
GGGCTCGGAGCGCTTGCACTTTGATGCGGGCAACGAGATCACCCCGTTAGTGGAAACCCCCTTTGGTTTGACTGGCATGTATTCCTGCATGGACGGAGTGATCGCCGAAACCCCGCGTAGCCTGGCCGTGCGTGGCGCGCGCGTTCTGCTCAACACCTTGAACTCCTTTGCCCCAGACGAGGCCAGCTTGCACGTGCCAGTGCGCGCTGCCGAAAACAAGGTGTGGGTCATCAGCGCGAACAAGGTCGAGTACTTGGTCAACGAAGGCCCACGCGAGATGGTGTCGAAGGCCCTCAACACTCCTGTTGAAACGTTGTTGGGTGCTGGGGAGAGCATGGTTGTTGACCCGCTGGGCAACATCGTCGCTGCCGCACCGCTTCGTGGTGAAGCAGTGTTGGTGGTCGACATTGACCCCACGTTGGGTGACAACAAGAAGCGCCCTGACGGCACCGATGTGATGGCAGCCCGTCGTCCATTGGTGTACGCGCCTATGGCTCAAGCTCCCACGGGTCGCAAGGCTGGCGCTGGTGCTGCTGCTTTGCAAACCGCTGTGGTTCAAACCGCTGCCGACGGGGAAGCCGCTATCGCTGAAGCATCAGCAGCGGTGACCAGCGCTATCGCTGATGGCGCCGAATTGATCGTCCTTCCAGAACTGTTCTGTTTCGACGGTGGCGTCGTAGATTCCTCGCTTTCAGCCGACGCGATTCAAGAGCGCGGCGATGCGGCTATTGCTGCACTAACGGCTGCCGTTGGCGACAGCAACGCGCACGTGGTGACGAGCTTGCCTCGAGGCGCGGCACACGTAGGAGTGGTCATCGCCAAGTCCGGTGTCGTGGGCCAGCAAAAGCAGATTCACCAAATCGCGCGTCACGCCGGCTGGGTGTCCGACTTGGGCGACGCCATTGAGGCCATCGAATTGAGTTGGGGCCGGTTGGTCGTCATCGTCGGTGACGATGCGATCTTCCCCGAGACATTCCGCCTGGCGGCGTTGAAGGATGCTGATGTCGCAGCGGTTCCGTTTGATGTGCAAGAAAAGTGGGAACTCGTTCACGGATTGAAGGAGCGCGCTGCCGAGAACCGCATCAACGTTGCGGCCGCATCGCGAGCTAACAGCGTGGGCGGTAGCTGCTTCGTTCCGCTGACAAGCAACTTTGGGATGTGGCGCCCCGACCGCGCGGAGCCGTTCAACGGTGTGATTTCTGCTCCGGACACGGTTGAGCCGACCTCAAAGACCGGTGTGACCATCGTTGAACTGCACCCAGCAGAGGCCGTCAACCGCATGGTGACGCGCGACACGGACCTCGTCGACGGTCGCCCGTGGGAATTGCTCGAGCCTTTGGTTACTGCTCAACAGTAGTTAGAGCAGCTGCAAGTTAGATCGGATCAGTTCGGAACCCTCGGGTCCGATCATGGCGTCTACACGGCCCCAGACTGGGTCGATGGAGGGGCTAAAGAGGTTGAAACGCACACCCGCATCGCGCTCGGTCAGATCGGTGTCGGACAAGGTGGCTTGGACCTCTGGGCTGAGGCCCGCATTGATCACACTGATCCAGTGGTTGGCGTAATCCATAACGACATCACCAATTTTTCTAAAGGCTTCTTCGTTCGTGAAGCTGACCAACATCCACGGTGACATCATTGCGAATTGACGAGGAGTCGTGCCGGTGGCCCACATTCCTTCGGTGGCTCGACCAGTTTCGTAAAAGGGCGAAAGCGGAACAAAGACTTCATCCATGTAGGGAACGTGCGTTGCTAATTCAACGCGCGGCATGAGGTCGAGGTGAAAGGCGTAGGACTCATCGCCGTGGTCGGCACAGTCCAACGTGAAGTGTGGCAAACCCGACGCTGGATCGGCGAACGCAAAAATCATGCACGTCGTCACACCGCGCGAGGGGACTTGGAGTTTGGTCCACACGATTTTTTGAATCGACCCACCGCGGAACAAACGCATCGTGCCCGACGCGGGGGTGTCCGTGCCTGGGGCAACCATGAGCGGTCCGCCATCGGCGGCCAGGACTTCGGTTGCTCCGGTGGCTTGCACCAGGTGGTCCAAGATCTTTTCGGACAAATCGAGGGACAAAATCATGGTCAGGCTCCTTGTGATTGGTGGCGACACTAGCCCAGTTCGGCAATTTTCACGCGTGGGAGCCAAGCCCTGGGCCCAGCCTCTAGACTCCATCAACGCGCCAGCCTGTCTGGCAATAGGGAAGGGCCACGATCGTGTCAGAGCAGTTGGTTCACTGGATTCATCGCGCAACCCGCATTGATCACGCGCCCGAGCCCTTTGACACCGCTCACGTGAGCATCTACTACCCAGCTGGCGATGGAGATCGCGTTGACCCCGTGGGCACTCGCCCCGTCGAGACCTCGTTTGGCCTGTTGCCGATCGCGGTGATCTTGCCGGGCATGAATACCGAGTTGACGTACTACCGGTGGTTGGCGTTGAGCTTGGCTCGCCGCGGTTACGCCGTGATGTTGTCATCACTGATTTCTGAGATTCCACCGAATAACTTCGGCATTACTCCCGGCGTGGATTTGAATGCCATTCAGCCTGACACCTATGGGACCAAGCCCGTGGGTAAAGCCATCGCCGGAGTTCTGCGTCTTGCGGCGGATCTGAATGCCGATGGAGTCCTGGCCGGTGCTTTGGATCTAGACAACGTCGCACTGATAGGCCACTCGGCTGGTGGCACCGTGGCCTTGGAAAGTGCCAATGCGCAATTCTTTCCGCAAATCAAAGCCGTCATTTCTTATGCAAGTCACACGATGGCGTCAACAGTTTTCGGTTGGCCATTGGGAAGCTGCCTTCCCCTCAGCGGTGATGCGGCCGTGATGATGCTCAGTGGAACCCAAGACGGATTGATCGCCGCGGGGATGCGCTGGTATGCCGACTCGGGTGATGTCTTTGACCCCATGGAGCGCACCTTTGAGACGTTGCCGGCTACCGCAGCCAGCGCAGACTCTTATCTGATTCAACTCCAAGGTGCCAACCACTTTTCGGTGCTTCAACCCCAAGATGGCCTGTGGCCGCGAGCCGACGAGGACTTCGAGGCTGGCATTACCCCCGAGCAGGCTGAGGAATTCATTGGCGCAGCTGCTGGATTGTTCCTGAACCGTCACCTGCGAAATGACCTATCCGCTGGCGAAGACCTGAAATCTTTGGTGGAATCAACTTCCTTTGTAAAGGCCCGCTCCACTTAAATCTCGGAGGACGTTGTGAGCGCACCCACCACCCCGATGCTTCGCACCCGCACTAGCACCTTGGTCGGTAGTGATGGACCGCTTGCCATCTACGAGGCAGCGCCTGCTGAAGCAGCGCAGAGTGCGGTCATCATCATTCACGAAGCCTTTGGCATCACTGATCACATTGCTGATGTGACCCGACGTGCCGCGAATGCCGGTTTGCATGCAGTTGCTCCCGACTTCTTCCACCGAGCACCCGCCGGTGTAGCCGCTTACGGCGACTTGCAAGCCGCGGCTTTGAACTTCGGTGGGCTCAGTGACGAGGGGATTTTGGCTGACCTCGATGCCACGTTGGCACACCTGGAAAGCAAGGGTTTTACGCCTGATCGCATTGGCGTGATCGGTTTTTGTTTCGGTGGACGCGTGGCGTTCTTGTTGGCCGCCAAGCGAAAGATCGGTGCGGCGGCAACGTTGTACGGCGGCGGGATCTCCGTGGCATCAACCTTCTTGCCGTTCCCCGCGCTGACTGACTCGATCGCCAGCATGCAGACCCCATGGCTGGGAATGTATGGCGAAGCAGACATGGGAGTGCCCAAGGAAGAAGTGGATCTCCTGGAACAGGCGATGGCCGCAGATGCATCCATCGATTACAAGATGATTCGCTACCCCGATGCAGGCCACGCCTTCCATAACGACACTTTGCCTTCATATAACGAGAAAGCAGCCAAGGCCGCTTGGTCTGAAGCACTAGATTGGTTAAGCGCACACGGCGTGAACTAAGCCTGAGAGGTCCACATGCGCGTTTTGGTTTTGGACGAAGTGGCACCGGAAACTCGGGTCGCCCTTATTCCTGATCATGTCCAAACCCTGCGAGGCCTGGGCCTCGATGTTGCTGTCATCGCTGGCGCCGGTGTTGCGGCCTTCTTTGATGATGCTGCGTACAGCGCGATGGGTGCTGACATCGTTCCGGCGACCTTGCGGCACGAAGCCATTAGCCGTGCGGATGTCGTGCTGACGGTCCGCACTATTGACGAACTCGACGCCAAGCGGATGAAAGCTGGTGCACTGGCGCTGTGCTTTATGCAGCCGCTGGCGAGCCTTCCCGTTCTCGAGGCGCTGACTCAAGTGCGCGCATCAGCAATGTCCTTTGAACTTATTCCACGTATTTCGCGGGCCCAATCGATG
>CALQPL010000126.1 GCA_943332445.1 Bifidobacterium breve | reverse complement strand
GGAATACGTTGATATTTACGCGTCGACTCAAAAGGCCCGGTTGGCCAAAGCGGCCCGGGAAAATGGCCAGGTCGATGCCACCCCGGAACCTGCTGAAACTGACGATTCCGATTCTGCCGAAGCGGTGTAACTGCTGATGAAGATTGCGGTGTTGACCGGTGGGGGAGATTGTCCCGGCCTCAATGCTGTCCTTCGCGCCATAGTTCGCAAGGCCACCATCAATGGCGACACCGTTTTGGGTATCCGTGATGGCTGGATGGGTGCGATTTCAGGCGATGTTGTTGAACTCGGCGTAGATCAGGTGCGTGGCATCTTGCCTCGCGGCGGAACCATTCTGGGAAGCACGGGAGTATCCCCGGCAACCGTGGCCGAGAACCTGCAGACCATCGTGAAGGTTCTGTCCGATCACCAGGTCGATGTTCTGATCGTTATCGGTGGCGAGGGCACCCTCGGCGGAGCACACCTTCTTGAGGCAGCCGGGGTCAATGTGGTGGGCGTTCCTAAGACCATTGACAACGACCTTGAGGGAACCGATTACACGTTCGGTTTTGATACGGCAGTCAACGTCGCTACCGAAGCCATTGATCGCGTGCACACCACGGCCGAAAGCCATCACCGCACATTGGTCGTTGAGGTCATGGGCCGCAACACCGGATGGATTGCGTTGCATGCAGGCGTGGCCGGTGGAGCCAATGGAATCTGTATTCCGGAGCAACCCTTTGATCTTGATGTGGTGCAAGGCTGGGTGGAAAGTCGCTTTGCCAAGTCGTACGCGCCCGTGATCGTGGTGGCTGAGCGTGCCATCCCGGCCGATCCGGACCTGTTGGAACAACACGGAACGCACGATGAATTCGGCAGCCGCTACATCCCCAACATTGGGCAATGGATGACCTCGGCGCTGGAACAGCGCACTGGACACCCCTCGCGCAACACCGTTCTCGGTCACGTCCAGCGCGGCGGAACGCCTTCAGCCTTTGATCGCGAACTAGCCACGCGGTTTGGGTTAGCAGCCGTCGACGCCGTGACGAACAAGTCCTGGGGACAGATGGTCGCCCTGCGGTCCACACAGATCATCACTGTTCCCCTCACCGAAGCCATTGGCTCACTCAAGCGTGTCCCCTCTGATCGCTACGCCGAAGTCGCCCTCCTGTTCGGTTAGCACCACGAGCCGGTCAAGCAGGCTGCGCGAACACGGGAGCGGGTTAGTGTTCGCTCCGCCCACTTGACCAGCTCGTCCTCATGGCCGGTCAAGCAGGCTGCGCGAACACGGGAGCGGGCTGGGTGTTGGTGAGCGTGTCGCGGGGCGGGCGAGGCGGTACTCTGATCCGGTGAATCTTCCCCTGATTGACCTTGCTGGCCGACCCGCTGTGCAACAGCCGACCTGGCCTGACCCCTTGGCTCTCGAAGCCGCTCGTCAAGAACTTTCTGCCCTGCCGCCGCTGGTGTTCGCGGGCGAATGCGATTTGTTGACTGAGCGCATGGCTGCTGCCGCTCGCGGCGAAGCCTTTGTGTTGCAAGGTGGCGACTGCGCTGAGGTGTTTGCTGAGACGAACGCCGATGCGATTCGCGCCAAGATCAAGACGTTGCTTCAGATGGCTGTGGTGTTGACCTACGGAGCTCAAATGCCCGTGGTCAAGGTTGGTCGCATGGCCGGTCAATTTGGTAAGCCGCGCAGTAGTGGTGACGAAACTGTTGATGGAGTGAGCCTGCCGTCGTACCGCGGTGATGCGGTTAATGGATTGGAATTCACCGAGGCTGCGCGTCGACCCAACCCGGAACGCTTGGTTGAGGCCTACCACCGCGCGTCAGCAACCTTGAACCTCATGCGTGCGTTTACTCAAGGCGGCTACGCGGACCTGCGTCAGGTGCACGAATGGAATAAGGACTTCGTGCGCGAGAGCACCGCTGGTGAGCGCTACGAACAAATCGCCCAAGACATTGAAAAAGCACTGGCGTTCATGCGCGCATGTGGCATTGATGGCGAATCCTTCCGTCGCGTCGAGTTCTACTCCGGCCACGAAGCCTTGCTGCTGGACTACGAATTGCCTTTGACGCGGATTGATTCGCGTACCGAGCGCATTTACGACGTTTCTGCTCACTTCTTGTGGGTGGGCGAGCGCACGCGTCAGCTCGACGGCGCCCATGTGGAGTTTGCTTCGAAGATCCACAACCCCATTGGGGTGAAGTTGGGTCCGACCACCACACCAGAGCAAGCCGCTGAGTTAGTTGAGCGCCTTGACCCCAACGGTGTGCCCGGTCGCCTGAGCTTGATCACTCGCATGGGTGCGGGCAAGGTTCGTGACTTGCTTCCTGCCTTAGTGGAAAAGGTGTCCACCACTGGTCATGACGTCGTGTGGATCTGCGATCCGATGCACGGCAACACCATCGAGGCCGCTGGTGGTCAAAAGACGCGACGCTTTGATGATGTCGTTGACGAAGTGCGGGGTTACTTTGAGGTGCACCGCGGTTTGGGCTCACACCCGGGCGGCATGCACATTGAACTCACTGGTGACGACGTCACCGAGTGCACCGGTGGCGCTGAAGGCTTGAAGGATCACGATCTGGGTTCGCGCTACGAGACCGCGTGCGATCCTCGGTTGAATCGTCAGCAGGCATTGGAACTGTCGTTCCTTGCTGCTGAAATGCTCGCGCCTGTTTCCTAAGCGCGGCTACATCTCCAGTCGTTGAATAGCGGCGTCTTCGGCATGTCGCGGCCCAAGCTCAACCAGGTACATCGCGGCAAGCACGCAGATGGCACCGATAACAATGCGGACCGTGATGGGTTCGTCGATAAACAACACTGCAAATAACGTGGCGAATACCGGTTCCATAGTCATGACCACGGCAGCCCGAGTCGGGCTGATCACTGACTGCGCCCAGGTTTGAACAAAGAAGGCAATCGCCGTGGCAAAGATCGCCAGGAAAACCACGGCCAGCCAGTTGGCCTTACTCTGGGGCAGTTCAAATCCGTCCAAGCACCCCAAGGCTGAACACACCACGCTGACTACACCCAGTTGGATCACGGCCAAGCCGTAGGCGCTTTCTCGAGTGGACCAGCGCCCGAGGTTCACGATGTGCAAGGCGAAGGCGATGGCCCCAAACAAGGTCAGGATTTCGCCCAAGCCCATCGACCAGCCGCGCAAACTTAAGAAGGCCAGCCCAACGACGGCCAGGGCCACTCCCACCCAGGTCAGTGGATCAATGGCTTTGCGCATCAGGACCCAGGCGGCGATAGGTGTAAAGACGACGAACAAGCCAGTGATGAAAGCGGAGATCGTCGGGGTTGTACGTGCGAGTCCAAAAGTTTGGAGTAGATAGCCCGCGGTCAAGAACAACCCCAGCATCAATCCATGGCCGCGTTGTTCCTTTGTCAATTGGGAAAGTGCCCGCGGGCGAACCACGAACATGAGCACGGCCGCGATGCCAAAGCGCAGTCCAAGGAAGTCAGTGATCGGTACTTCGCGCGTGACTTGCTGCACCACCACAAACGTTGATCCCCAGGCGACGGTGACGGCCAAAAGTGCGCCTTGGGCTCGCAGTGCGGAACCAGCGGTGGTGGCAGTCATGAACTAGAAGACATCAACCACGATGGTGGAACCCTTAGGGCGCGAACTGCCAGCGCCGGGGGATTGCTGCACCACGATGTTGCCTCCACCGGGGATGTTGGTGCGCACGCTGATCTTGAAACCTGCCGCGCTGAGGATGCTGGTGGCCTGCGACAGGCTCTTGCTCACAATGTTGGGCACGGTGACCAGCGGTGGACCGTTGGAGACCACAAGTTTGATCGTGCTGTCCCGCGCCGCTGTTCCAGACGAGGGGCTTTGGCTGATGACAACGCCCTTGGCAACGGATTCGGAGTATTGCAGGCTCACAGCGGACTTGAATCCAGCTTTCGATAGCGCGCTTTGGGCCGCACTCGATGTTTGGCCGGTGACATTGGGGACCTTCAAAATCTCGGGACCCTTAGAGACGATCAGATTGACCACAGTGTCGCGCTTGACGCTGCTGCCGGCCTTCGGCGAGGTGCTGACAACCAGTCCTTTGCCCACGGTGCTGTTGTAGGCCTGTGTGGTCGTACCGACGGTGAGGTTGCTGCCGGTGATCGCTGCTTCTGCGTCGGTAACGGTTCGCTTGGTCAAGTTAGGAATGGTGTAGCGCTCAGGTCCCTTAGACACGGTTAACGTCACCGCTGACTTTTCGTCAGCCTGCTGGCCCGCAACGGGATCGCTCGAGATGACTTTGCCTGCGGCAACAGTCTCGCTAAATGAATCGTCGGCAAACTCTGCGGTGAAGGCAACTTTGGCGAGTGCGGCTTTGGCTTGTAGTTCGGTTAATCCGACGACTTTAGGCACGACCACCTGCGGGGTG
>CALQPL010000125.1 GCA_943332445.1 Bifidobacterium breve | reverse complement strand
ATCATCACTTGAACGTGATAGAGCAACTGAGCGATCTCTTCGGCGGTACGTTCTTTGCCTTCGTATTCGGCAGCCATCCAGACTTCGCTGGCTTCCTCGACGACTTTCTTGCCGATGGAATGGACTCCGGCATCCAAGGACTTCACGGTTCCAGATCCTTCGGGGCGCAAAAGTGAGCGCGACTGAAGTTCAGCAAAGAGGGCATCAAAAGTCTTCATGCCCGACAGCCTAGAGGGCGGCCAGCCAAAAGTGCCCCTACGGCAGGTCGCGCAGGGCTATGGCCGTGACTAACGCCGCCGTGGCTGCCTCATAGCCCTTGTTCTCGGCGGACTCTTCAAAGCCTGCACGATCTAGGGCTTGAGCCTCGGTGTCACAGGTGAGCAGACCAAAGCCCACGGGAACGCCGGTCTGCGTGGTCACCTCCATCAAGCCCGCTGAGGTGGCGTGACACACGTAATCAAAATGTGGAGTTCCACCGCGGATGACCACACCCAGGGCGATGACCGCGTCAAAGCTTCCTGACCGCGCAGCCTTCATCGCGACAACCGGAAGTTCAAAGGCACCTGGAACGCGCACCAACGGGGCGCCAACAATGCCGGCCGCTTCGAGTCCTCGGTCTGCACCGCGGATAAGCCCAGTCATGACTTCGCTATGCCATGAAGCGGCGATGACGCACACCCGCAAGTCAGAACATTGCGACACATCAAGGTCAGGTGTTCCCATGCCGCTCATGCTTTGTCCCCCTTCGCGACGCGTTCACCCGAGACGGTTGGAGCGTGGTCGTCGAGAGTGGGCAGGTCGTGGCCCATGCGATCGCGCTTGGTGCGTAAGTAGTTGACATTGTGCTCAGTGGGATGCGTAGGCAACGGCACGCGCTCAGTAATGGTCAAGCCATAGCCTTCAAGACCCGCGCGCTTTGCAGGGTTGTTGGTCAGCAAGCGCATCGAGCGCACACCTAGATCGGCTAAGACCTGGGCGCCGGTGCCGTAGTCACGCGAATCAGCGGGCAATCCCAGTTCCAGGTTCGCATCCACGGTGTCGCTTCCGGAATCTTGCAATTGGTACGCCTGTAGCTTGTGCAAAAGCCCGATTCCGCGGCCTTCGTGTCCACGCACGTAGAGCACGACCCCACGGCCTTCTTCTTGAATGCGATCAAGAGCGGCATCCAACTGCGGTCCACAGTCACAACGCTGCGAACCAAAGACATCGCCGGTCAGGCATTCGGAGTGAACGCGGACGAGCACGTCGTCACCGTCGCCCATCTCACCAACCACCATCGCGATGATCTCCTGACCATCGATCAGACTGCGGTAGCCCATCGTGCGGTAGGTGCCAAAGCGCGTGGGCAAAACCGTGTCAGCAACTCGCTCAACAAAGGTTTCGTGACGGCGGCGATACGCAATCAGGTCAGCAATGGAAATCAGAGCCAAACCATGTTCCTTGGCAAAAGCGGCAAGCTGAGGCAGGCGGGCCATCGATCCGTCATCGTTGACAATCTCAGCAATGACTCCGGCTGAACTCAGGCCAGCAGCACGGGCCAGATCAACGGCAGCCTCGGTGTGACCCGGGCGACGCAAAACGCCACCACTGACGGCGCGCAACGGGAACACGTGGCCAGGTCGGGTGATGTCATGCGACTCAGTGGCTGAGTCCGCCAGCACTCGCGCCGTCAATGCGCGGTCTGCGGCCGAGATTCCCGTAGAAATTCCATTGCGAGCATCCACAGAAATTGAATACGCGGTGCCTTTGCGGTCCTCGTTGACGTAGGTCATCGGGGGCAACTTCAGACGATCGAGGTCAGCACCTTCCATGGGGACACAGACCACGCCGCTGGTGTGCTTGATGATGAAGGCCATCGCTTCTGAGGTACAGCGCGAGGCGGCCATCACGAGGTCGCCTTCGTTCTCGCGATCCTCATCATCGACCACAACCACCATGCGTCCAGCTGCGATTTCAGCAATCGCGGTTTGGATCGTGTCGAGCTGCACAGCATCACCGGCGGCGGTACTCATGAGTTCCTTCCGTTGAGCATGCGTTCGACGTACTTGGCTAAGACATCGACTTCAATATTGACTGATTCTCCCCCAGTCAGCGAGCCCAAGGTGGTCAGGGTCAGCGTGGTGGGAATGAGCGACACCTCAAACCAAGCAGGGGCTTCGGCAATTTCACTCACCGCTGACACGGTCAGCGACACCCCGTCGATGGTGATCGAGCCCTTATCGACCACGTAACGCACCAAGTTCGGGTCGAGCTCAAAGCGAATACGGGTCCAGTCGGGTTCGGGGGTCACCGCAAGAACCCGAGCGGTTCCATCAACATGGCCCTGCACGATGTGTCCGCCTAGTCGGGCGTCCACACGTGCGGCACGTTCCAAGTTCACCCGTGAACCTTCGTGCAGAGCGCCCAATCCACTAGCGCTCAAGGTCTGTGCCATCACATCTGCACTAAACGTTGAAGCATCGTGAGTCACCACCGTCAAACACACGCCATTAACGCTGATGCTGGCGCCGTGTTCGGCATCAGATACCACCAGTGGACCTTCGATCGTCACCCGCGCTGAATCAGTGGTGCGCTCAATGGAGCGGACCGTGCCCAATTCTTCGATGATCCCGGTAAACATCAGGGAGTAACTCCTGTCAAATCCTTGATAGGTCGACCCACAATCACGATGTCGTCCCCCAATGTTTCCACCTCGTCAATACTGAGCTCCAGGGGCTCGCCCAGGACCGTATTGATAGACGCTAAACCCGCCCCCAGCACGGTGGGCGCCAAATACATGACGACTTCATCCACGACCTGGGCTGCTATCGCCGCGCTGATGAGGGTCGGTCCACCTTCGATCAGTACCGAACGCACATCGCGCTCCCACAATTGATTCAAAACGGTAACCACATCGTGCGTGGTGAACTGCTCAAACCCAGCTTCGCCGGTACGCACTTTGGCTTGCTGTGGAACAGGTGTGTGGCCGACAACTACACGAAGCGGCTGGTCAAAAACCAAATCATCGTCAACGTCGCGCGCGGTGAGCGTGGGGTCGTCTGTTGCAATGGTTCCTGTACCCACCATCACCGCGTCCACCAAGGCGCGTCGTCGATGTCCATCGGCTCGCGAAGTCGGGTTGGTGATCCATTGCATTGATCCATCCGGGGCAGACACTCTCCCATCCAAGGAACTAGCGATCTTTACCGTGACGTGAGGACGAGCATTCACTTGCGCGGTGAGCCAACCGCGATTGATACGCACCGCTTGGTCGAGCAGGACTTCGCCTTCGACAGCAAGCCCTGCCTGAAGCAAAACATCTGCTCCACCGCTGGATGCGACGCCAGGATCTGGAGTAGCAAACACCACTCGTGAGATACCCGCGTCAATCAAGGCCTGTGTACATGGACCGGTTCGGCCGGTATGTGAACAGGGTTCAAGAGTGACCACCGCCGTGGCACCTTGTGCTTTGTCACCAGCAGCCTTCAACGCGATGACTTCGGCGTGATCCTGTCCTGCACGCTGGTGCCATCCCTCACCTACTCGCTGACCATCGGGGGCGAGGATCACACAGCCCACCGCAGGATTGGGGGAAACCGTTCCGAGCCCACGGGCGGCCAGGTGGAGTGCGTACTCCATCGCCTCGATCTCAACTGGGGTGGCCATGCCTTAAGTGTCCCACTGCCGCGGCAGTACTGCGCGGTTGCCTAAGTCTTAGGGGTGAGCGCAGGCGGTAACAGCCAGCGAACGCAATTGATCCACCATTGCGGCCGGTTCGGCAACAGCAAACACGGCCGATCCGGCAACAAACACGTCGGCGCCTGCCTCTGCGCATTGTTCAATCGTGTCAGCACTGACGCCGCCATCGACTTGGATCCACACCGCGTTAGGGCCGTCCCCCACCAGCTCACGCACCCGACGCACCTTGGGCATCATGTCGGCCATAAAAGCTTGCCCACCAAACCCAGGCTCAACGGTCATCACTAACAACATGTCGAGTTGCGGCAAAAGATCGATGTAGTCCTCGATGTCGGTGTTGGGCTTCAAGGCCATTCCCGCACGGGCCCCGGCAGCCTTGATGTCCTTGATACACATCGCAGGATTTGCAGCAGCCTCTACATGGAAGGTCACACTGTTCGCACCAATTTCGGCGTACTTGGGTGCCCATAGATCAGGGTTTTCAATCATCAAGTGACAGTCAAGTGGCAGCGGAGAAATTTTTGCCAATGATTCGACAACCGGAACGCCGATGGTCAGGTTAGGAACGAAGTGGTTGTCCATGACATCGACGTGAACCCAGTCCGCGTTACTGACTGCCTCGATCTGCGCCTGCAAATTGGCAAAGTCTGCGGACAAAATGCTCGGTGAGATCTGCATGGCCACGACTACAGCCT
>CALQPL010000124.1 GCA_943332445.1 Bifidobacterium breve | reverse complement strand
GCCACGACTACAGCCTAGTGCCGGTAGGGCGAAAATTTGTCATTGCGCGTTGCGCCGAATCAAGGCGAGGAACATGGCGTCGGTGCCATGTATGTGTGGCCACAATTGGACATAGGGCCCAGGACCCAATTGGTCCACCATCGGCAATTGCTCGCGAGCGTCCAAGACCGTCACGTCGTCGCGACGCTTAACCACGTCGGTCACCACGAGCAGGGTTTCAGCCAAGTGGGGTGAACAGGTCACATAGGCCACTACTCCGCCATGCTTGACTGCATTCAGCGCCGACGTGAGTAACTGTCGCTGCAATTTGGTCAGTCCGGCGACGTCTTGGGCACTGCGGCGCCAACGAGCTTCGGGGCGTCGACGCAATGCACCCAAACCACTACACGGTGCATCAACCAGGACACGATCAAAGGATGCGCTCTCCCATTCCCCTGCTGTTCCATCGCCGACTACCACCGTGTGATCGCCGATTCCGTTGCGGAGAACCTGGCGGATTAATTGGGCACGATGTTCATGCAATTCATTCGCCACTACATGGGCGCCACGTTCATCGGCCAGTCCGGCCAACAGGGCGGCCTTTCCGCCGGGTCCAGCGCACAGGTCAAGCCACTGTTCAGGTTGGGCTGACTCGACAGCAACCGAGGTCAAGGCCAACGTGACGAGTTGGGATCCCTCATCCTGCACACCAACGTCGCCACGTCGCACAGCTTCGAAATCTCCGGGATCGCCCGAGCCCATGACCGCGGCCAACGGCGACCAACGCCCCGGTTCTGCGCCCAATTCCTTCAGATCATCAGGGGTTGAGCGCGTGGGCCGAGCCACCAACGTGACCGGTGCGGGCACATTGTCTTGAGCAAGCAACGCATCAAGAGCAACGAGGTCGCCGCCTAAGGAGTCGTAGAAAGCGGAGACGATCCAACGCGGATGCGACCAGCGAATAGAGCGCTGAGTCAGCGGATCATCCACACCGATCAACACTTCATCAGCCCATTGCTCTAGATCGCGTGCTGTCACCTTGCGCAACACCGCGTTGACCATTGCCGAGGGGCCGGCAGTCATCACCGTGCGAGCCAAATCCACGCTGCTGGAAACCGCTGCGTGCTCGGGCACTCGCATCGACAAAATCTGGTGCGTGCCCATGCGCAGGATTTCCAAAATGCCTGGGTCGAGGTCGTCGAGTGATCGACTCACCAGCGTGGACAAGATCTCGTCATACAGTCCTTGCCAGCGCAACGTGCCGTAGGTCAACTCAGTAGCAAAGGCGGCATCGCGGCCATCGAGTTCGCGTTCGCGCAACAAAGTCGGCAACACCAAGTTGGCGTAGGCATCATCGGAACTGACGGCCCGAAGTACGTCGTAGGCCACGAGTCGTGGAGCATCAATACGGTTGCGCTTAGGGGCTTGGGTCACGCCACTACGTCACTATCGGTCGGCCGAGCGCCGTTGACCCAGTCTTTCCACCCCATCGGCTTCTTGCCAATCGGTTGCACCTGCCCCAAAGCCACTGCGCACGAACCAGTACCTACCAAGACCGCTTGCTTTGACACTCGCAATTGTCCCGGCGCTAGATCGGTGACTTCGGCTTCAAGGGTGACCGCACCCAATTTCAGTCGCTCGTCACGGAACGTGGTCCACGCTCCCGGTGCCGGTGTGCAGGAACGAATCAGTCGGTCAATGGCCAGCGCCGGATGAGTCCAGTCCACCTTGGCATCGTCGACCAAAACTTTGGGAGCTAACGAGACACCTTCTTCAACCTGCGGCACGGCAACGAGCTCGCCACTTTCGATTCCATCCAAGGTGCGCACCAGCAACTCAGCGCCAGTAACCGATAACCGCTGAAGCAAGTCGCCGCTGGTGTCGTGTGGTCCGATCGCATCCGTGATGTGCCCGAACACCGGCCCGGTATCCATGCCCGCTTCCAATAAGAAGGTGGTCGCTCCGGTGATCTCATCGCCGGCTTTGATCGCATGCTGTACCGGTGCTGCGCCTCGCCAAGCCGGTAACAACGAAAAATGCAAATTGATCCAACCAATGCGTGGGATGTCGAGCACCGACTGCGGAATCAGAGCGCCATAGGCCACAACCGGACAACAGTCAGGAGCGAGTTCACGCAATCGCGCCATGAATTCTGGTTCGGAAGGCTTGGCAGGCTTGAGGGTTTCAATGCCGTGGCGTGTAGCCAATTCCGCGATCGGGCTGGCAGTGAGAGTTCGCCCTCGACCCGAAGGTGCATCTGGTCGTGTTACCACCGCAATCACGTCGTGATGCGAATCCAGAAGGGCCTGAAGCGAGGGAACGGCCGGTGCCGGCGTGCCAGCAAAGACAACGCGCACTTAGTAAACCTTCCCAAACATGGGATGGGGGTTTTCCTTGATGATCGGCTCAACACCGAACCATTCGGACTCGCGGATTTGCTTCATGGCCAGCTTGCGTGTTGCTTCATCAAGTCGATCGACAAAGAGCACACCATCAAGGTGATCGGTTTCGTGCTGGAAAGCCCGGCCCAAGTAGCCCGTACCCTCAATGGTCACGGGGTCTCCATACATATTGAAACCCTTAGCGACCACACGAGTGGCGCGCATTGTCGAGTACGACAAGTCAGGAATTGACAGGCAACCCTCGAGGTCTTCTTGCTCTTCATCACTGAGGTCTAAGTCTGGGTTGATCAAGTGACCGAGCTCGCCATCGACGTCATAAGTAAAGACACGCAACATCACGCCAATTTGCGGAGCGGCCAGTCCTCCACCAGGCGCGGTGATCATCGTTTCGGTCAGGTCACGTACTAATACGCGCAGTTCCTTGTCGAAATTGACCACAGGTTCCGCGGGAGTGCGCAAGGCGGGATCGCCGAAAAGCCGGATCGGCTGAACCGTCATGAGTCACTCTCCTCGTCCTGTGGGTGCCTAATCTACGCCCTTGCGTGCCCCTGAGTAGTCAGGCCACTAGATCAAATTGAGCGGGTCAATGCGCACCACGACATGATCGGCCACCTTGCGCGCCGACCGGACGGACTGCACCCGATGCAATTCCTTGGCTAATGCGGCCCCCTGTGCCAACGGCACCCGAATGATCAACCGCACGCGTTCGGGTTCATCCAGAGGAACCGGCCCCAAGACTTCGGCCACTTCGGGCAACTCCAACTCCCCCATCAGTTGATCAATGCCACGCGGCGGGCCGTCGAGGGCAGCCACCCGAGAAGTAGGCGGCAAATGAGCCACTGTGCGTTGCTGGTATTCCGCGTGGGCGAACCCGAGCGGATCCCACCGCACCACAGCTTGGACCGATGCGTGTGCAGGGTCGGCCATGATGACGACATCACCTGTTGGCTTGACCAAGCTGGCTGCGTTCATCCATCGTCGCAACGCTTCTTCATCCGATCGCAGGTCAACGCGATGCAAGAGCGAATCGCCATCGAGCAACAACGCTGCGCTGTAACCGCCCTCGGCGATGGGTTCAGCACCGGGAGTCGAGACCACCAGTGCTGGCTTGGCGCTCACACGTGAGACCACACCTTCGCGCCCGCTGGTGATGACCTGAATGCCAGGAAAAGCCCGTCCGAGCTCCTCGGCGGTTCGCCCAGCACCGGTGCGCACCGCGCGAAGCGCAGAGCTGCCACACGCACCACACACGTGTTGAGCCCGAACCGTTCCACACCAACCACACATCGGTGCACGACCGGCGCCGGTAAGTCGCAAGGGGCCATGACAGTTATCGCAATGCGCAACCTCACGACAGTTTTGGCAAGCAACCACCGGCAGATATCCGGCTCGCGGAACCTGCACGAGCACCGGCCCGCTTTCTAGAGCTGCTCGCGCTGTTCGCAGAGCAACACTGGGCAACCGCGCACTTACCGCTCCAGGGTCGCGTTCTAGTTCGGCATCCGAACCAACGGTGTGGACTCGAGGAGAAAGCGAACGAACAAATTCTCGATCGGCGGTGATTGATCGCGCCCATCCGCTGCGAACGAGGCGCTCCCCCTCACAGGTCTGAACGCGTCCGATCACCAGCATTCCTGCGGATTCGCTTATGGAACGCATCGCCAACACTTCGCGCACATGAGGGTAGGGGGCGTGCTGTTCGGCGTGCAGGTCATCACCGTCATCAACGATGACGAACAAACCTGCTTCACACACGGGCGCAAACATGGCCGCCCGAGTTCCCACCACAATCCGAGATTGCCCGCGCACGATGCTGAGCCAATGCCGATAGCGCTTGGCCGGGCCCACATCAGCGGTGAGCCGGGTAACGCAGTCAGCGGGCAACGCGGTCTCAAGAACATGTACGAAGTGGTCAACATCGCGATGATCGGGCACCACCACCAGCACTGACTTGCCGTGGTCATGCGTGGCGCCATCACGCGTACGAACAATGGCTTG
>CALQPL010000123.1 GCA_943332445.1 Bifidobacterium breve | reverse complement strand
TTCCTGATCAGAAAGAGCCAAAATCGCGTACATGATTTCGTCAGTGACGGCTCGTAGCACTAACCGGTCAGCTTGCATTCCCGCGTAACGTGAAAAGTCCATGGCTTTACCCACTCGGATTCCCACGCGACCAAGATTGGGACGCACTTGTCCGGGCGGCTGGACCTTGTCAGTGCCAATCATCGCGACAGGAACAACGACTGCTCCGGCTTCAAGCGCCATGCGCGCAACGCCGACTCGACCGCGATACAACCGGCCATCAGGTGAGCGAGTGCCCTCGGGATAAATCCCCAGCAGGCCACCTTCATTCAAGACTTCAACGCCAGTTCGAATGGCATCGTCAGCCGAGCGACCACCGGTGCGGTCAACGGAGACCTGTCCGACAGCCTTGAAGAATCCAGCCGTCAGGCGACCCTTCACACCAGGGGTGTTGAAGTACTCGCTCTTGGCCAAAAAGGTGACTCGTCGCGAAATCGCGATGGGGAGAAACACCGAGTCAGAAAATGACAGGTGATTGCTGGCCACAATGACCGGACCCTCATGCGGAATGTTTTCGGCGCCCTCAATCCACGGATGAAAGGCCAAACGCAAAGCGGGACCGGCGACGACGTTTTTCATCAAGCCGTAGAGCATTCCCACCTGCTTTCCTACTGAATAGTGGATCCGAGCCTAGGGCGAGCCCCCAGAGTTGCCATGACGTGGGGCGCAGCACCCACTATCGTGCCACGATGAGGTCAAGCAGGCTCACAGCGACGGTGAAGGGTGGGTGCCATGTCTAGGCTAGAAAACGGTCTACCGGCTGACGACTGGATGCTCCTTGCCGACGTTGAGGCGCCGTTCACCGAGCACGTTCTCGAAGCATTGGCCGATCAGGGCATTGCGGCTTACGCCGAACCCTTCACTTCGCCAGAGTCTTCCTACCTGGGCACCCCTCGTGCCAGCGGCCCGTCTGACCGTCTCATGGTCGATCGCAACTTCCGCAGCCAGGCGCGTGCCGTGCTCTCAGTTTTGCTGCCGGAATTGCGCGCTGAGTTTGATGCCCAACAACAAGTAGACCAAGACCAATCATGGAATCAAATTGTCAACGGCCTCACCGACGACGGAGTCGGTCAAAACGTTGACACCAGCGCGGTCCCGGATCAGATTGATTCGCCGGAAGACAGTTGGTCCGAGTTTGCGCAGACAACAACCTTTGTTGATGACCCGCACGATCACTTCATCCCGCCCGAGCCTCCTCCGATTCCAGCCAGCGACCCGGTAACGCAATTTGCCTGGGCAGCTCTGGCGATTGGCCCGACGTTTTTGATCTTGGGAACGTTGCTTGGTTGGGGCTTGGGTGGATTCATGGGCTTCCTCGCCGTGGCCATGTCAATCGGCGGTGGCGTCACGCTCATCGCGCGCATGGACGATCGCCCCGACGCTGAGGATCGTGGCGACGACGGAGCTGTTCTCTAAATCACGCTTTCGTGCGCCAGTAATCCAGCGCCGACCATGGCGGCCAACTCGCCACACTGCGCCTTCACCACTGGCGGGACCGGTCGATGCGCACCACCAATTAGGCGCTGCTCCAAGGCAATGCGGGCTGGTTGGAGCAACAGCTCGCCGGCCGCTGACACTCCACCACCCACGACAACGAGCGCAGGGTCCACCACCGCGACCATGGCACTAAGGCCTGCGCCCAAGGTGGTCCCAATATCTGCAATTAACGCCATGCACGCGTGGTCGCCCGCGAGTGCTAATTGTGTGACGAGATTGCCCGTGAGTTGATCAATGTCACCATCGCATGCCGCCAACAATGGTTGGGCATCTAGATGTCCGCTAGCAACAAACTCGCGTGCGTGACGGGTTAAGGCACTGCCACTTGCATATTGCTCCAAGCATCCGCGTGCGCCGCATGCACACAACACACCATCGAGAACCCACGGGATATGTCCAACTTCTCCAGCCGTGCCGTGTGCACCGCGCATCAACGTGTCGTTGACGACAACGCCGCCGCCCAGACCTGTGCCGACGGTGACTGCCAACAGGGAATGGACTCCATGCCCTGAGCCCACGCGATATTCAGCCCACGCCGTTGCGGTCGCATCATTTTCAATAACGCATGGCACCTGTGTTTGCTCTTCGATGCGTTGTGCCAACGGAAAATCGACAAAAGCCAGATGGGGTGCGAAAGCCACGTTGCGACCCGTGACATCGATCAGGCCCGCAACTCCGATGCCGATGGCGTGTGGCTTGTGCGTTTCACCAACCGTGTTGATGCACTCCACAACGGTGGCAACGATCGCATCCGCGTCGTGAGTGGGCGTGGGGACAATGATCGAATTAAGGACTTCACCTGTGCTTGACACCAGTCCAGCAACGGTCTTCGTTCCACCGATGTCCACACCGACTACCCAGGACATGGTTAAAGATCCAAGACAAACGGAGTTTGGCGACTCCTGAAGTGCCCCACGTTCATGCATTCGGTCTTACCGATGCGAGTGCGCGAAGCGAGGGGTTGATGCACATGCCCAAACAACGCAATGGCGGGTTGGGTTTTGACAATGGCTTCTAGCAGGGCCGAACTGCCGCGTTCAAAGCGTCGCGCAACGGTGTCGTAGGTCAGTTCGGGCAAGGCTGGTGGGATGTGCGTGCACAAAACGTCGACGCGTCCCAAAGCTTCGACTTTGGCCGCGTAATCCTCATCGGTGATTTCAAACGGTGTGCGCATAGCCGTGCGCAATCCCCCACCGACAAAGCCAAAGCGCACTCCATTGATATCAACGACTTGCCCGTCTAAAACTTGGTGGCCCGGGCGAGTGAACTCCGGCCACATCGTGGGCAGGTCAACGTTGCCGTAGGTAAGCAATGCCGGATCAGGCATCGCGGCAAAGAGCTCGGCGTATTGCTTGCGGACTTCGTCATCTAGCTGACTGCGGCGATCGCCACCGCGCTGCTCCCACAGGGAGTTGCCGAATTCGCGGGCCTGGTCGTAGCGACCTTGCGTGCGGAGCTCGACGAACTTCGCGCAATTGTCTGGACCAAAAAGTTGGGAAAAGATTCCTCGCGACATGTCGTGGTAGTCAATAAATAGGACCAGGTCACCTAGACAGATGAACAGCTCTGATCCTTCGCCAGCGCGCGCGAGTGCATCGCTCGCACCATGAACATCGCTGACGACGTGGACTCTCACGTTCTCAGCCTAAGGCGATTAGCGCAGGAACAGCCCGATGAGGCTCATGAGGGCAAAAAAGACCACGCTCACTGCCACGGTTCCACCAATCACCACAGCCGCCTTGCCACTACTGGAACTGACCTTGGACGCCAAACCACCTAAGGCTGGCGTGAGCGGGTCGCTACCGAGCAAACTCAGGTCGAACTCAGGTTCAGCCGCGGATGACTCTTGGGCAACTTCCTCAACCCAGGACTCAGGAACCGTGAGTTCAGACACAGTCAGTTCTGGCGAAGGCGCCGGAATGGATTCAGTGGTGACAGCCGGAGTGGGCGCCGGAACCGTCACTGCGACGGGCTCGGGCGCACTTTGCAGGGAGAAATGACACAACGAACACCACAGCGCGTCCGGTCGGACGGCTGCAGAACACTGCGGACAACGGGTCACCTACCCGATATCGGCAGGCTTGGCTCATTCCTTGACCCCCCAATTCGTGCCTAGGCAGGTAGCGTTTACCCGTGCAGGAATTCAGCGTGGAGCCCTTGGTCATCCTCGACCCAGGTGCTGCCCTGCCCGATTTGCTCTTGGCCAACGCCACCGTGTCCCCCGATGTCATCGGCTACAGCCGCTTCGACGGTGCGCAGTGGACCGATATCTCCAATGAGCAGTTCTGGACTCAGGTCCAACAACTAGCGCGCGGATTTATCGCTTCGGGTATCCAAGCGGGTGACTGCGTGGGAATCATGTCGCGCACGCGCTATGAGTGGACGCTCGTTGACTTTGCGTTGTGGACTGCAGGGGCAATTCCGGTTCCGATTTACGATTCTTCGTCTGCGGACCAGGTGCACTGGATCCTCTGCGATTCGGGTGCGGTGGCATGCATCGTCGAAACTCCACGTAATGCCAAGACCGTGGAACAAGCCATCACCGATTTAGCGCACGTGAAGCAGGTGTGGTGCATCACCGACAACGACTTAGACACCCTCGCTGCGCGCAGCGATGAGGTATCCAGCGAACTCTTGGATCAACGTCGCGCATCGTTGAACATCGACAGTTTGGCCACGATCATCTACACCTCCGGAACAACCGGCCGACCTAAGGGATGCGAACTCACCCACGGCAACTTCCTTGCCTGCGCACAAAATGCTGTTGCGGCTCTGCCCGACGTCGTGGGTGTCGAAGGCGCTTCAACCTTGTTGTTCTTGCCCCTGGCCCACGTTTTTGCGCGCTTTGTC
>CALQPL010000122.1 GCA_943332445.1 Bifidobacterium breve | reverse complement strand
CGACGCCGGTTCCCGTCGAACAACTCCCACCGCCGGTTGTTACTGAACAGCTTCCGCCACCGTTGCCCACTGAACAGCTTCCACCACCGTTGCCCACTGAACAGCTTCCACCACCCGTGGTAGCGGCGGCACCTCCGGTTGAAGCGCCGGCACCTGCTCCTGCGCCCACCGAGGAATTTCGGCCCCTCACCCCACCGCCCGTTGAGCCAGCGCCCACACCAGATTTCGTGGCTCCCGTAGCTGAGGTCGTAGAAGAAGAAATCGCCAATCCGCTCTACGACGAGATCGTGCACGAGCACGAAATCCAAGAAGTTCCGTGGACTGGCCCCTACGACTCCATTCGCGAGTACATCCGCGCGATGGAAGCCACGGGAACCCTCGTTCATGTCGCTGAAATGAACCAGGACGAATACGAGACCACCGCCTTTGTTTACCGCTCCATCGAACGCTTGGGCTATTGGAAGGCTCCGGCCTTGCTCGTTGATCGAGTCAAGATCGATGGCGAATGGGTTGAAGGCCCGCTCTTGGCTAACGCCTATGGACCGTGGGCATCGGAAGCCTTGTGTCTTGGCGTACCGATGGAAGACATCACCGACAACCACGAACAGATGTATCGCAAGACGCTGGACCTGGTGGAAAAGAAGATGGGTTTTGGCGGCCTACCCAAGGTTGAGCCTGAAGTGGTGGATGCATCCGCAGCACCGGTGAAGGAAATCATCCTCACTGGCGATGACATTGACCTGACCAAGTTTGCGTTCATTCAAACCAACCCAGCAGATGCTGGTCGTTACATGACCACCGGCTCAGTAATGATGGTGGACCCTGAGTTAGGGAAGAACACCGGAACTTACCGATGCCAAATCAAGGGTCCTCGCCAAATCGGGGTTAATCCTGAGCCGAATCAAGATGGTTGGCGCATGATCATGGCGGCCAAGAAGAGAGGCGAAAAGTCACTCAAGTGTTCCATCGTGATGGGTGCTGACCCGCTGGTCTTTACCGCGTCGTCTACCAAGCTCGGTGGCCCCTTTGGCGGCGACGAGATTGCGCTTGCTGGTGGCTTGCGGGGCAAAGCAGTCCAAGTTGTTAAGAGTGAACACAGCGACATCTTGGTACCAGCTCACGCGGAAATGATTATCGAAGGCGAAATTCCCCTCGATGAGTTGTTGCCTGAAGGTCCGTTCGCGGAACTGTACGGCTACCTTGGGCGCGCCAAAGAAGAAAACTTCTTTATGAACGTTACGGCGGTTACACACCGTCCCAAGCCGATCATCGTGAACGCGTACACCGGCATTGCACGGGCGTATTGCACTTCTCCTGTCGAAGCCGGCTTCCGTGCGCAATTCCGTCGCTCAGTGCCCGGCTTTTTGAACATGCACTTGCTCCTACAAGCTCTGGGTGTCTACATCGTGCAAATCAACAAGACCAGCCCAGGCCAAGGAATCTCCGCTGGCCTGGCTGCATCATCGTCATCAGGTTTGGCCAAGGTCGTCATCGTGGTCGACAAGGATGTCAACATCTACCGACTTGACGACGTCATGGCATCGCTGGGATCGCGCTGGCAGCCAGTACCTGGAACGGTCTTGATCCCGCAAAGCCAGGGGGTGCCCCTTGACCCATCTGCACCCAAGCGTGGCCTGACCTCTCGCGTCATCATTGATGCAACGAGACAATTTGAATCAGAGGGTGGACCCGCGGCACTGGCCCCAGTTTCACGCGAACTCCTCGAGGAACTCGCACCTAACGCATTCCCCAACATCGATGCCAAGTGGGAAACCTTTTTCCCCACCAACAATTAGGGACTCTTCGTGCAGTACACCCAACTAGGCCGTAGTGGCCTGAAAGTTTCGCGCCTCATTTTGGGCACCATGAACATTGGCTGGACGACACCGGCTGACGAAGGCAAGTTGTTACTTGACCGCGGCCTCGAACTCGGCATCAATGTGATTGATACCGCGAACATGTACGGCGGACCCAGCGGTCCCGGTGCGACGGAAACGATCATCGGTGAATGGTTCGCGCAAGGTGGCGACCGACGAGAAAAGACCGTGCTGGCCACCAAACTCCACAACGTGATGGCGCCTTTTGGCTCACCCGAAACCTGGCCGAATGAATCTAAGTTGTCAGCCCTCCACATTCGCCGCGCGTGCGAAGCTTCACTTAAGCGCTTGCAAACCGACTACATCGATCTGTACCAAATGCATCACGTGGATCGCAACACTCCATGGGAAGAAATCTGGGAAGCCTTCTCGGTTCTGCGCCAAGAAGGCAAGGTCTTGTATTTCGGCTCCTCCAACTTTGCCGGCTGGCACCTCGTGGAGGCACAAGCCGCCGCTAAGGACATGGGCATGTTTGGGCTGGTCAGCGAGCAGTCGATGTACAGCCTTTTGCGCCGAACCGTCGAACTCGAAGTCCTGCCGGCATCCATTAAGCACGGCATTGGCGTCATCCCCTGGTCACCGCTGACCGGTGGGTTGCTCGGCGGAGTCTTGCGCAAGGAAAAGGAAGGCCGTTCGGCCGGAGCCATGGTGTCGGCCGGACTGAAAATCTATGGTGATGCGATCGCCGCCTACGAAAGTTTCTGCGACGAGCTCGGTCACGATCCAGCCGATGTGGCGCTGGCGTGGCTGTTGCATCAACCAGGAGTAACCGCACCGATCATCGGCCCACGAACCATCGCGCAACTTGATAATTCACTGCGCGCGCTGGACATTGTGCTGGACGAATCAGCGCTAACCCGACTGGATGAGATTTTTCCTGGCCCTGGTGGTGCTCCGGAAAATGGAGTGCGCAAAAAGCACTTTGCGCCGGAGGCGTACGCCTGGTAACTACTTGGTCAGCGACAAGACGATGACAGCAACGACCATCAGTACGAGGGCTGCAACGGTGATGAATCTGCGCGATCGGGCGGTCACATTATTTAGCCTAGGTAACTCCACACATAGTGACGTCTCGCGATTGCATCGCTCGTCGTCTTAGGAGTGACCCAGCTCCTCCGTTGCGGCAATGTCCACAGAGGACTCCTGAACCTCAACAGCCTGTACTTCGACGATTTCGTAACTGACCTCGTCAATGATCAACGGCTCAGCGGCTTGTGCGATCGGCTGAATTTCGGCCTCACTGTGGGCTCCGCAGCCATAATCCAACGCCACGATGTGTCCGTCGCTGGGAGCCAGGGCATTGGCACACACACCAAAGGCCTGTCGCAACGCCCCACCAATGGGAACGACAAAACCACAGGTCGTGCAGCGCGCGGGTGCGGCCTGTGCCATCGCAGCGCGCGGACCAAAGTCGCCGGCATACCAACGATCAACAGCTTCGTTGCGCCCCACATCGCTCAGGATCCGTTCGCGACCTAATCCCAATTCCCAACCCGGGGGGTTGAGTGGATCGGTCAACTCATCAGGCAAGGTTTCATCAAGACCCGTGAAACCTGGAACCAGTCGCGGATCGTCTTCGCGCGTGGGAAGGACATCGCCGACACCCAAGTCGCCCGGCTGCAAGCGCTCGCTCCACGGCACCCACGCCGGTGGCAAGATCGCATCATCACCGGGGAGCAAAACCACGTCATCGATCGTGGCTGCAGCGGCACCAGGAACATGCGAGAGCGTGACCGCCCAACGCCATCCCTTGTAAGCAAAATTCAAGCAAGCAAAGTAGTGCGTGACGACATGTTCGGAATCAACGGAAAACCCATCGTGTGCACCCACGCGATCGGCGCCTTCGACGCCTTGAGCCGCCAACACCGCACGTTTGACCGCATCCGCGTTAGTGCACGCTGGGTCGGCTTTCGGCTGGGCTTGGGTCGATGTCACGCCCCTACGGTATCTGCCTGCCGGTGGGGCATGCCGGAGCGGGATGGCTCTAGGTTAGGGATGTGCGAGTACTCCTGATCTGTGCCGTGGCTGAGGAAGCCCGTGCCAGCGTGCGGCGCCTGGGATCAACAAAGAAAGTAGCGATTGGGCCCTACCCCCATTGCGTGACCAGCGATAGCCGGCATGCCAACGTCCACTTCACCGCCATGGCTGCTGGCATCGGAGAAGCGGCGGCGGCCACTGCCACTGCAACAGCGCTGGCGCTTGACCCCTCCATTGACCTGGTCATCAACGCCGGCATTGCCGGTGGCTTTGCACCCCGTGTCGGAGTGGGCCATGTCGTGATTGCGGATCACATCGTGGCCGCTGACTTGGGTGCTGAAGAATCAGGTTCTCCTGGAACACTCATTCCACTGTCGGCCATGGGTTACGACGGTGGTGACATTGCCTGCGATCCAGCACTAGTGCGTCGTGCGGCGGCCCTGACCGATGCGCGCGTGGGAATGATCTTGACGGTGAGCACGATCACCGCGAACGAGGAACGCATCGAGAATTTTGTTCGCACCCACCCGGCTGCATTAGCTGAGGCTATG
>CALQPL010000121.1 GCA_943332445.1 Bifidobacterium breve | reverse complement strand
GTTTCCCACCGAGGGTCGTCGCCACGGGCGGCCATCCACAGCAACGGATCGAGAGCATCACGCTTTCCAGGTCGCTGCGGATCCCCCCCTCGTTCACCGAACACAGCAATCATCGTGTCTCTATCTGCGTCCGTCACCGACGCGAAACCTGATGCTGTCGAGAGGTCGAAGTACCAGTCCTGCTCAACTTGATACGCAGCGTTGGCGTCCTTGAGTTGCTCAATGAGTCGCACCACATCAGGAATGGACTCCACCACGCCGATGAATTCATCGGGCGGGAGAACCCGTAATGCCTGCATATCCTCGCGGAAACGTTGAATCTCGCGTTCCGCTAAGTCAGACCAGTGATCGCCTGTCATCAGAGCGCGCTCAAGTAGCGGGTCGTCCACGTCAGTGACGTTTTGAACGTACCGAACGGGTAGTCCAGCATCACGCACTGTTCGCTGGACCAAGTCAAAAGCAAGATAAGTGGATGCGTGACCCAAATGCGCTGCGTCGTAAGGGGTGATCCCACACACGTACATGCGGAATGCCTCGCCCTGGGCTACATGATCAAGAAGATTGACCATCGCACCTTGCGCGGTGTCAAACAGGAGAACAGGCTGATCATCGTCTCCAGGAACGACGGGAACGATCGACTCAGCCCAACTCAACATGCCAACAGTCTACTGACTTAGAAAGCGGGCCAAGGGATGGACGGCCACCGACTCGTAGGTTCAACAAAGTGTCCCCGTTGCAGCAAGTGCTCAATCCGCTCTACGGAAATGTCCAACTCAAAGGGTTCGAGGTGTAGCGCCAAACGAACGCCCAGTTCACCACCGACCAGTTCGTCGCGCAGCAGCTCCAAGGCGGTGATTTCACCTGGTGTGAGTGGTTGTCCAGCCCAGCCCCACAGCACGGTCCTCAATTTGTCCTCCACGTTGAAGCACAATCCGTGATCAACTCCAAAAAGATCACCTTGTTGATCAACGAGAATGTGTCCACCTTTGCGATCGGAATTATTGGTGACCATGTCCAACAGCGCCATCTGACGCAACCGAGCGTCGTCCTGGTGGATCAATTGCACTGGGCGGCCAAAATCATCGCTGGCTTCTAAGACAGAAAGCCAGCCGGGTTGTTCTTCCTGGGTGTGAACAATGTCGACCAATTGGGTCTCGGAGACTTCAATCCAACGCTGACAGGATCCGTCGCCGAACGGTCCTTCCTCGCGCCAAATGGTTTCAGGAATCAGGACTGCATCGTCATCGCAGACTCTGGCGAAGGTGGCTGCCACCTCGTACGCGGCAACCTCGCGATGGCCAAGAGTCCCATCCGGGAAATCCCACAACGGGCGCTCACCCATCACCGGCTTGTAAACGCACTCAATCTGCACACCATCTAATTCCGCGACGCAAAACAGAGTCGCGTTCGATGCCCCACTTAACCGCCCCTCGACGGTCAATGTTCCTTCGCGAAGGACCTGCAACACGGTCGCCGAATCGTGCAAGCCGTGCCGCTCAAGATCACCGTCGGTAGCCATTGGCCCTCGGGCACACATGGCCCTCGCTATCTAGCGGCAGCGAACAAAATGGGCACGCCGGACGACCAGCACCGACGACCACGTTGGCTCGCCTGACGAAAGCCCGGCCTTCAAGCGGCGTGAGTCGAACACGCAACAGATCGGGTCCGGATTCATCGTCATCTTCGTACGGCTCGTCGGACTCTTCTTCCGTTTGCTCAAAGGCTTCAATAAGCACTAGGCGCTCGTCTTCATCCCAGCCTAGAGACAGTGCGCCCACACGAAATTCGTCATCAATGGGCGTCTCCAGTGGGGCAAGATCGTCGGGCAAGATTTGACCGGTCAGTTCGACCAGCTCCATGCGCTCGACTTCATCAAGCAACACATCGAGCCGTTGGGCGAGGACCGCTACCTGTTGCTTCTCCAGCGATACGGACGTGACGCGCTTTCCGCTACGAGCTTGGAGAAAGAACACCCGCTGCCCAGGCTCCCCAATGGTTCCTACGACAAACCGGTCGGGGTTGGTATGAATGTGCAATAAGCGCGCCATCTGCCTAGCCTAACGACCGTCGCCGGTTCCGCCACCGACAACTGCGTCCGATGTTGACTCATCGGACTGCGCTGGTGGAGCGAAACTTGCAAAATCACCGGAGGTGTCATTCATCCGGTGCACAAAGGGACGCTCGGGTGTGTACGTAACCACACTGACCGAGCATGGATTGACAACGATGCGCTGAAATTGATCTAGGTGCAGACCTAGAGCATCAGCCAAAATCGCTTTAATGACATCGCCGTGACTAAAAACGGCGTAGACCGCACGGTCTCCAAATTCAGCATTGAAGTCTCTAATGGCCTCAACGGCCCGATTTTGCACATCGCGCAAAGATTCCCCCTCAGCCCCTGGGAATACTGCAGCGCTGGGATGGCGCTGCACGACTTTCCACATGGGGTCATCGGTGAGGGACTTCAGTTCTTTGCCCGTCCAGTCCCCGTAACGACACTCGACGATGCGCTCATCGACTCGAATTTCGGCCTCGCGTCCGGCGAGCGCTCGCTGCGCTGTTTCCATGCACCGCTCAAGCGGACTACTGATCGCTGCGGCCAATTCCAGACCGGCCAATCGACCCACCAATGCGTCGGCTTGCTGTTGCCCCACCTCATCGAGGAGGACTCCGGGCGTATGGCCGGCCAACACTCCCCCCGTGTTGGCAGTGCTACGCCCATGACGAACTAACAACACAGTGGCCATGGGTCAACTTTAGGCGCTAACAGCCGAATCCAACACTCCAGTGGCCAACAGGATCAACACCAGCGACCCCAGGGCTACTCGATAGACAACGAACGGGAGGTAACTGCGGGTTCGCAAGTACTTCAACAGCCAGCCAATGGTCACGTAACCAACGACAAAGGCAACCAGAGTCGCCACCAACGTCTTGGGCAAGCCAGGAGAGGCAGCCAGCGACACATCGTTGAGTTGGGACACACCAGAGGCCAGCACTGCGGGGATGGCCAAGAGGAACGCGTAACGCGTGGCGACATCGCGGCGGTAACCCCTAAAGAGCCCAACGCTAATGGTGGCACCGGAGCGTGACACCCCAGGAATGAGCGCCAGCATCTGACCCAGTCCATACAGCAGAGAATCCTTAAGCGTTAAGTCCCCTTCGAGCTTTTCGCCAACATTGATCCGATCGGCAATACCGAGAATGAGACCAAAGACAATGAGCATGATCGCAATAAGCCACAAGCTTCTAAACGTTGTCTTAATCGTGTCTTGAAACAAGAACCCGACAACGGCAATAGGCAAGGTTCCAACGATGATGTACCAACCCATGCGCGCATCAAGGTCGCCGCGACGATCCTTACGCACCAGCGCGATGGCCCAGGCCTTGATGATGCGGACGATGTCGCGCCAGAAGAACAGCAACACAGCAACCTCGGTGCCGATCTGAGTCACTGCCGTAAACGAGGCGCCAGGATCGTCAAACCCGAACAACTGAGGAAAAATAGCTAAATGTGCACTGCTAGAAATGGGCAGGAACTCGGTTAACCCCTGAAGCACCCCTAAGAAAATGGCTTCTAGGTAACTCACAGCACATCCGATCCGCTGGGCAACATCATGGGTAATCAAACCTAGTCTTTGCGCGTCATTTCACCCCGATCCGACACTTTTCGGTAGCGTTCGAACATGCAAAGACGCACCCTTGGTCGTACTGGTCTCAGTGTTTCCCGCATCTGCCTTGGCACCATGACCTGGGGTCGAGATACAGACGAGAACCAAGCGCGTGGTCAGTTCGCGGCCTTTACCGAGGCCGGCGGCAACTTCATCGATACAGCCGATGTCTATACCGATGGCGCCTCCGAGACCTTGCTCGGGGAGATCATCAAGGAGACCGGTTCGCGGGACTCCATCGTGGTGGCAACTAAAGCTGTGGGAGTTCCCGATCCTGACCGTCGCCGCGACGCCAGTCGTGCGCACCTCATGCGCGCCCTCGATGCCTCACTGAAGCGTTTGCAAACTGACTACGTCGACCTGTGGCAACTGCACGCGTGGGATCCACGCACCCCGTTGGACGAGACACTGAGCACCTTGGACGATGTTGTTCGTTCCGGCAAGGTTCGCTACGTCGGAATTAGCAATTACAACGGGTGGCAAACCGCTCAAGCCGCAACGTGGCAACGTGCGGTGCCGGGTCGGGCTCCCATCGCCACCACGCAAATGGAGTATTCACTGTTGTCGCGCGGCATTGAGCGCGAAGTCCTACCCGCCGCCGAAGCCTTCGGCATCGGCATCCTCCCGTGGTCGCCCCTAGGTCGTGGAGTCCTAACCGGCAAGTACCGCCAAGGCACGCCTGGCGACTCACGAGGCGCCTCCAGTCATTTCGCCGGCTTCGTTACCCCGTTCCTCGATGAG
>CALQPL010000120.1 GCA_943332445.1 Bifidobacterium breve | reverse complement strand
TGGATGCGTACCTCACGGGGGAAACCAACTTGCCTTCCCCAGTGCGGCCCACCGATCGTCCGCTAGTGGTGTAACTGACGTCGGTTTGTTTGTTGTTCACGCATTGCGCCCGCGCCAACGCTGAAGTCGGGTCGTTAACGCGCTAAGATGGGTATATGCGTAGAGCCAAGATCGTATGCACGATCGGACCCGCAACGGCTTCGCCCGAGAAGATCCTTGAGCTCGTGGAAGCCGGTATGGACGTGGCTCGCCTGAATATGAGCCACGGCGATCAGGCCACGCATGCCGCAGTTATTGAGCGAATTCGTGACGCCGCAGCAAAAACCGGTCGCAGTGTGGGCATCCTGGTCGACCTTCAGGGCCCCAAGATTCGTCTAGGCACCTTTGCTGACGGCTCAGTCCTGCTTCGTGAGGGAGACACCTTCGTCATCACTACCGATGACGTGGTGGGAACGCGAGATATTGCGTCGACGACCTACTCGGGCTTGGCCGGCGATGTTCACGCCGGTGATCTAATCCTGATTGACGATGGACGCGTGTGCTTGCGAGCGATCTCTGTTGAAGGCTCCATGGTGCGCACGATGGTTCTTGAAGGCGGTCGAATTTCAGACCACAAGGGCATTAACTTGCCTGGCGTTCCCGTCAGTGTGCCGGCGATGTCAGAGAAGGACCACGACGATCTGCGATGGGCACTCAAAGCCGGCATTGACTGGGTGGCGCTGTCGTTTGTTCGCAATGCCGATGACTTTGATGTGGTGCAAGCCGTCATGACCGAGGTCGGGATTAGCGTTCCGGTCATCGCCAAGATTGAAAAGCCACAGGCCGTGGACGCGCTCGAGGAAATCGTGGACCGCTTTGACGCGATCATGGTCGCTCGCGGGGACTTAGGCGTGGAATTGCCCCTCGAAATGGTGCCTTTGGTCCAAAAGCGGGCGATCGTTTTGGCTCGTGAGGCCGCCAAGCCAGTGATTGTGGCTACCCAGATGCTCGAGTCCATGGTGTCGATGTCGCGTCCAACGCGTGCCGAAGCCAGCGACGTGGCGAATGCTGTTCTCGACGGCACCGACGCATTGATGCTCTCGGGCGAGACAAGTATCGGTGCGCACCCGATTGCATCCGTTGAAACGATGGCCCGCATCATCTCTGCCGTTGAAAGCGAAGCCCTGGCACAGATGGATACGGTAAACACCGAACCGCGCAATAAGGGTGAGGCCATTGCCAGTGCGGCGACCAGCGTGGGTGCAGCCATTAATGCTGAAGCCTTGGTGGCGTTTACACAAACCGGCACCAGCGCGCACCTAGTAGCTCGCTACCGTTCGCCGATTCCAATCTATGCCTTCACTCCCGTTGAAGAAGTCCGCAATCGTCTGACACTGGTGTGGGGAGTGGAAACGTTCCTCGTTCCTCCCGTGGTGCACACCGACCAGATGGTGCGTCAGGTTGACGCTGCACTGCTGGATATGGGGCGTGTGGAACGGGAAACCTCTGTGGTCATCGTGGCCGGTAGCCCGCCGGGAATCCCCGGGAGCACCAACGCCATGCGCGTGCACGTCATGGGGCATGCCGTGTCTGAGCAGGCCTTGGCCTACCGCGAATAGTGGGTTCAGCCCAGCCTGCCTTCCCGGTCTAGCCGGTCGCACTGCTATCTTTTAAACACTCCGGTGCTGCTGGAGTGAAGTGACATCCTTTAAGGCCCGTCCAGTGAGGCGGGGAAGGAGGTCGGCCATGACGGCTGTCCCTGCTCGGCCCGCGGACTCGTTCCGTGAAGTGCTCGATGCCTCTGATATTTCTCGCGCGTTAACGCGCATCGCTCATGAAATCGTCGAACGCAACAAAGGTTGCGAAAATATTGTCTTGCTCGGAATTCCTAGTCGGGGAGTCCCGCTAGCGCGACGCATCGCGGCCAAGCTCAGCGAGATTGATAATTCACACGTTCCCGTTGGTTCCATCGACATCACGATGTACCGCGATGACTTGCGGCTCAAGCCCGCTCGCGCCCTGGCGCACACTGAGGTTCCTCCGGAAGGCATTGACGGCCGAGTAGTCATCTTGGTCGACGACGTGTTGTTCTCAGGTCGCACGATTCGCGCCGCGATGGATGCGGTCTCCGACCTAGGGCGCCCGCAAGCCATCCAGTTGGCCACTCTGGTCGATCGCGGACATCGCGAACTTCCTATTCGTGCTGACTATGTCGGCAAGAACCTTCCGACAGCCCAAAGCGAAGCTGTTCATGTGAAATTGACCGAACTTGACGACCAAGACTCCGTGGTGTTGGGGGTGGATGCCCAGTGAATACCCAGATGAAGGCTCACCTGCTCTCGACCACGGACCTCGATCGCGATGCCGCGCTGCAGATTCTCGATACGGCCGAAGAGTTGGCTCGCGTCTCGGATATGCCGATCAAGAAGATTCCCACTCTGCGTGGACGTACGGTCGTGAACTTGTTCTTTGAGGACTCCACGCGTACCCGCATCTCGTTTGAAGCCGCGGCCAAGCGCCTCTCGGCTGATGTCATTAACTTTTCCGCCAAGGGTTCAAGCGTGAGCAAAGGCGAGAGCTTGAAAGACACCGCACTGACTCTTGCCGCCATGGGCGCAGATGCAGTGGTCATTCGGCACTCGATGTCGGGCGCTCCGCATCGGTTGGCCCACGCCGACTGGATGGATGCCCATGTGATTAACGCGGGGGATGGAACGCACGAACATCCCACCCAGGCACTGCTCGATGCATTTACCCTGCGTCAACACCTGAGTGACCACATCACTGCCAGTGCTGAAGGCAGCACGGGCCTTGATGGCTTGCATGTGGCCATCGTCGGTGATGTCTTGCACAGCCGAGTGGCCCGCTCCAACGTTCACTTGCTCAACACCCTCGGTGCGAAAGTCACCGTGGTTGCTCCGCCGACGTTGATGCCCTTGCACACGGACAACTGGCCGTGCGAAGGCTCATATTCCTTGGATGAGGTCCTGCCGAACGTCGATGCGGTGATGATGCTGCGCGTCCAGCACGAGCGCATGGATGGTGGTTTCTTCCCCAGTGCCCGTGAATACAGCCAGCGTTACGGCCTGACAGTTCAGCGAGCCGCGACCATGCCTGACCACGCCATCGTGATGCACCCCGGTCCGATGAATCGCGGATTGGAAATCGAGTCTCGCGTCGCAGATTCGCCACGCAGCGTGATTGTTGACCAGGTACGCAACGGTGTCTCGGTACGCATGGCTGTCCTGTACCTGCTGCTGGGCGGAAGCGAATCGGCATTGGGAGATGGGGCCGCATGAGCGCGATCGTGTTGAAGAATGTGCGACCTCTCGGGGGAGCCAACGTCGATGTCTTAATCGACAACGGAGTCATCGCTGCCATTGGTGCGGACCTGCCGGTTGACGAAGCTCACATCGTTGACGGTAAGGGTGCAGTCTTGCTCCCTGGATTTGTTGACTTGCACACTCACCTTCGTGAACCCGGGCGTGAAGATGCGGAAACGGTTGAGTCGGGAACGGCAGCGGCTGCGCGCGGTGGATTCACCGCGGTGTTCGCGATGGCCAACTCCACGCCCGTGGCTGACTCTGCCGCTGTGGTTGAGCAGGTGTGGCGACTGGGCCGAGACATCGGCTTATGCGATGTGCACCCAGTAGGGGCGGTGTCGGTTGGCCTTCGAGGCGAACAGCTCGCCGAATTGGGCACGATGGCTGATTCAGCAGCGCGGGTTCGCGTCTTCAGCGATGACGGACACTGTGTATCAGATGCATTGCTCATGCGTCGGGCCCTGGAATACGTCAAAGCCTTTGATGGCGTAATTGCCCAGCACGCACAAGAACCCGCATTGACCGCTGGCGCCGACATGAACGAAGGCGAAGTCAGTTCGCAACTGGGACTGCGTGGTTGGCCTCGTGTTGCCGAGGAATCCATCATCGCTCGAGACATCATGCTGGCCGAATACGTCGATTCGCGACTGCACCTGTGCCATGTATCGACGGCCGGCTCGGTCGAACTGGTGCGACAGGCCAAGGCTCGTGGCGTCAAGGTCACCGCTGAAGTCACGCCGCATCACCTGTCACTCACCGATGAACTCGCTCGCACTTATGACCCGGCTTTCAAGGTCAACCCACCCTTGCGAACCTCTGCCGATGTCGAAGCCGTTCGCGCTGGCTTGGCGGATGGAACGCTGGATGTGGTGGGAACCGATCACGCACCTCACGCCGATCAAGACAAAGACTGCGAATGGGGTTGCGCATCCTTTGGCCTGTTGGGCCTACAAACTGCGCTGTCGGTCGTCGTGGACGCGATGGTTTCCACCGGCGCTTTGGATTGGGCCGGAGTTGCCGATCGCATGTCGATTCGCCCCGCGCACATCGGCCAGCTGACAGACCAAGGGCGTCCGATTGAAGTAGGGGAGCCAGCGAACCTGGTGCTCGTCGATCC
>CALQPL010000119.1 GCA_943332445.1 Bifidobacterium breve | reverse complement strand
CCGGCCAATACGGCACCGCTGACCAAGGGATCAATCAAGTACGAGATGGAGTCCAGATACTCCGTTCCTAGCTGACGAACAGCTAGGTCCTCGTTAGGGCACTCGCGGGGCGTCGGCCGTGCTGACCAGAATCTTTGACCTGGTTGGCAAGGCCGGAAATGTCCGATTTCGGGCCTGTGGTGCCCGATTTGTGCCTAAAACCGTGCCCAATGGGCACTTGCGGAATCCATCGTCTAGGGTATTAGCAACCCGAAGATCAGTTCGGGGGTCTTTGCTACCGACGCCGAATCCTGCCTGGTAGCAAAGAAAAGCCGCTTGGCAGGAGCGGGGGACCCATGAAAGTGGCCCAGATTTTTGGGCCTTGGGGTGAAGCCGACTAGGAAACTAGCCGGCCGGGCCATACTCCGGCCCGAACCCGACAGCTCACCTCGAAGGCGTCGGAGAGGGCATCTTCGACATGCTCAAAACATCACGTCGCTCGTTGGCGCTTGCTATCAGCGCTGGGCTTTTGGCCTCGCTGGTCAGTCCTGTTGTGGCATCCGCACAAGCCAATGCTGGCAGTGTCTCGGGTCCTGAATCGTCAGCCCAAGGACCATCCACCAAGCCTCCGTCCGTTGAGGTTATTGCTCCGGTCACCCCTTCACTGGCTCACCCGAAGCCAGCCAAAGTCTTGTTGAAAAAGGGTTCGCGCGGAATTGCTGTCTTGAAGTTGGAACAACGCGTTCACATGCTCAAGCCCGACCGCGTCTATGACGCCAAGACGGTTGTTCGCGTCAAGCAAATCCAAAAGTGGGCCAAGGTTTCACGCACCGGGGCTGTTGATACTTCCACCGATCGCATCATTTCCAAGTGGAATCGATCGCGCGCTGGCAAGACCGTTGCCGCACAAGTGCGTACCACCTCTCGCCTCGGTCGCATTATTGACATGGCGCGACGCTATTCCGGTCGCCCCTATGTCGCCGGTGCCGCCGGTCCTGGTTCGTTTGACTGCTCTGGATTCACGAGCTACGTCATTGAACGGGCCATCGGACGCAGCTTGCCCCATCAATCTGGTCAGCAAGCTTCTAGCGTGCGCCGAATCTCGCGCTCACAGGCCCGTCCGGGTGACTTGGTGTTCTTCACCAAGGGCGGACGCGTCTATCACGTGGGGATTTATGCCGGTGGTGGTCGCCTGTACCACGCCTCAGTGCCGGGTACTCGTTCCGGCTTGGGCCCGATCTTCTCCGGGAACGTCTTTTTCGGTCGTGTGGTCTAAGGACTTTTGCGGACCTTGCCCTCGGTAGGGCACACTTATCTGACGCCATAGTGATCTGGCTGCTCAGGACAAGTGAAGGGTCGAAACATGCGCAGGGCTGGGGTGAGGGCAAGCCTGTGTGTCATCGCTGCCCTGGGCCTGAGCGCCCTAACCGTTCCTACCGCTGGTGCAGCGGTTATTACGCCCCCCACAACGCCACCTCCGACGACGTCACCGAGTCCGACGCCTCGGCCCACTCCGAAGCCGACGCCAAAGCCCACCCCACGTGCGCTTACTAAGTGTCAAATCGCTGCGAAAGCGAAGAACACCACCCCGTCCAAACCGTTCTACCGTGCCGCCACAAAATTTGGCATGCGCGATGGGGGTCCGCAATCGATCAATCACGTGCGTGAGGCGCAGTACCGACTGCGGTGGGCCAAGGTCTACAAGGGCTCGGTCACTGGTTCGTACGGTTCGGCCACTCGCCGCGCTGTGCGCACCTTCCAGTCAAAGAATTGCTTGACCCCAACGGGGAACGTGAATGTGCAGACCTGGTCCGTACTGATTCAGCGCACCGTTCGATTTCGATCGTCGATTCCCAAGGTGTGCCGAGGCGAAGGTTGGCACTCCTGCTACGACCGAGCATCGCACCAAGACTTCTTGTTTAGGAATGGGAAGTTGTGGAATGTGTGGCTCGTGCGTGGGGGTGCGTACTCAACTCAGACCCGTACCGGGAACTTCAAAGTGACTGCTCGTTACAAGGAAAAGGTGTCCTCGCTTTACGACGTGAAGATGTACTACTTCATGCCGCATTCAGGAGGACAGGGTCAGCACGGTTCAGGATTCATGGTCGACCCCTGGGTGGGTCACTCCCACGGCTGTATCAACATGTACATCAAGGATGCCAAGGTCCTGTTTAACCTCACGCGTAACGAGCCCCTGCGTGTGACTGTCTACGGAGCCTGGGACTAGTCCTTCGTCCCTTTTTTGTGCCCCGGTGGGCGAAAACTCTGGCGATCCGTCACACTTAGGACATGTTCAAAAACTTTTGGTACGCGATTGCGTTCAGCGAAGAAATCACTGCAACTCCCTCCAAGCACCGCTTGCTGGCCCAGGATTTGGTCCTTTGGCGCGCGAGCAATGGTGAGGTGCGTGCGCTGAGCAACACCTGCATTCACCGCGGCGGCAGCTTGTCCCAGGGCAAGGTTGAAGACGACAACATTGTGTGTCCGTATCACGGTTGGGGTTTTGGCGGCGACGGTGCGTGCACTGTCATTCCGGCCAACGGTCGTGGCAAGCCGATTTCCAAGCGCGCTCGAGTTGACAGCTACCCGGTCGAAGAGCGTTATGGCTGGATCTGGGTATTCCCAGGAGACATTCCCGAAGAAGAGCGCGTGCCCATTCCTGACCTGTCCTTCATGGATGACCCGGAATATCGCTCGGTCAGTGGTGAGTGGACCTGGAATGCAAACTACGAGCGCGTCGTGGAAAACGGTACCGACCAATCGCACACGCCGTTTGTTCACGGTGGTGTGTTCGGTGACCCCAAAGCGCCACCGGTTGAAGAGTTTGAAATTGAAGTCGGTGAATGGTGGGCTCGCCTTACCGTCGAGCAGTTCTCGCCTAATAAGCCCGCTGGCAAGCTGACCCAGATTTTCCCCAAGTCACGTGCCTATAAGGAAGACGAACCCACGCCTCCAGTGTTGGTGAAGACCGCGTTCTTCTTCCCCTCCATCGTCATGATCGACCTCACGATTCCCAAGCTGGGTCGCCAGGTGATCTGGGATACCAATATTCCCGTCGATGAATACACCACGCTGACCAAGTGGAAGGGCTACCGGAACTTCTACAAGACGCCGTGGGCTGACCGCATTGCCAAGAAGATGATTGAAAAGGTGTTTGCCCAGGATGACCGAGTGGTTAATGAGATCGCTCCGGAGTTGATCCCCACCGAACTCAATGGCGAACTGCACCTTCGTTCCGACCAGATGTCACTTGAGTTCCGCAAGATTAAGCAAAAGGCAGTGGACTTGGGTTACTCGGTGCTGGGAACTTCCGAAGGAACCAAGAGTATGAAGACCATCATCGCGAGCCCGTACCGTCGCGAAGAAGGCTTAGAGAACTCGTGGATCTTGCCGGCCACGCCTGAAGGTTCAACCGCTCTCTAGCGGCAACGTCATGAAGGGGGGATCGTTCTTCGGGTCGGTCCCCCTTTCTGCTGTCTGCATGCTGTTGCTTTTTGGTTGCTCTTCAACGGTGGACAACTCGGTTCCAACTCCATCACCTTCAACATCAACCGCGACTCCAACTCCGACACCTTCGGCCTCTGCTTCCGCAACACCTTCCTTGGTGGGATTTAGCACCAAGCCCGTGCGGCGAACCAGCTCGTCATCGACGGTCAGCTTGTTAACCACCATTCGGATGTCGCGAAAAGTCGGATTTGATCGCTTTGTCATGGAGTTTGCTGGGCCGGTGCCCGGATACGACGTTCGCTATGTCGATAAGCCGGTAACTGAGGATCCGTCCAATCGCACGATCGCGGTTTTGGGCGATCGCGTTCTTCGCATTCGCCTTGATCCTGCCTCGGGCGTGGATCTGACCTCGTCGACAGCACAGCCTTCCTATGAGGGAAGGAATCGTCTGGCTGGACCTGGTCAAGTCATCGTGGAGGCGGTGCGTTTAGGCGACTTCGAATCCATCCTGCAGTGGGGTCTGGGGATCAAGACCGGCACGCATGCGTTCCGGGTGAGCACCCTGACCAAGCCGTCACGCCTCGTCGTGGATGTTGCCGCAGCATAAGCGGGATTGCCGTAGTTGTGGGGCAGGATAGGCGGACCAGCACTTACGCCGTGGGGAGAAGCAATCGTGAGTTCGTCAACAGGTGAAGCATTGTGTGTGGCATGTGCGTCGGCTATGGAATCGCATGATGCATCCAAGGGGCCTTCCATCAAGTCAAAAAATCACAATGATCTCGTACGCTCCGCCATGCGAGTGCAAGACACAGTTGCGGACAAGGTGACTAGTTTCGCCGGCTCGCTTAACTTTGTGTACTTGCATGGTCTGTGGTTCGGATTGTGGATTGCACTAAACATTGGCCTCATTGGTGCGGGCCTGAAGTTTGACTCCTACCCCTTTTCGTTTCTTACGCTGATTGTCAGCCTTGAGGCCATCTTCTTGTCCACCTTTGTCATG
>CALQPL010000118.1 GCA_943332445.1 Bifidobacterium breve | reverse complement strand
CTTTTCAATTTGGACGACGATTGAGGAATGTCTCAACCCTCCGGTGATTTTTGAAAAGGATCGCGGGTGGTTCACCACGGAGCCGTTCTCTGAGCCTGAAGTCTTCGATTTCCCCGATGGAATTGGACCGGTGGAGTGCGTCAATGTGGAGCACGAGGAAGTGCTGCTGATTCCTCGCTGGGTCGACGCCAAGCGCGTGACCTTTAAATACGGCCTGGGCAATGAGTTCATCGATGTCCTGCGCACGCTGCACAAGCTGGGTCTGGACAGCACCACGCCGGTCATGGTCAAGGGGCAGTCGGTCAGCCCGCGCGATGTTGTGGCCGCCTGTTTGCCGGACCCCGCAACGCTGGGGGACAAGATGAGTGGCAAGACCTGTGCGGGGCTGTGGGTGCGAGGCACGGGTAAGGATGGCCAACCTCGCTCGACGTACTACTACCACGTCGTGGACAACGAATGGTCGATGAGCGAATACGGCGACCAGGCCGTGGTGTGGCAAACCGCCATCAATCCGATCATTGCCCTCGAGCTCTTGCACGAAGGTAGGTGGACCGGTGTTGGCGTGCTGGGTCCAGAAGCTTTCCCCGCACAACCATTCCTCGACAAACTGGTCGAGTACGGATCACCGTGGGGCATGCGCGAACAGGATTAGTTGGTGCGCGCTAGCTCAAAGCGATAAACGCTTGCTCAATAATGTCGAGTGCTTCGTTGAGGAGCTCCTCGCTGATGACCAGTGGCGGGAGGAAGCGCAAAACGTTGCCATACGTTCCCGCGGTGAGAACGACAACTCCTTGGGCATGACATGCCTTGGCGACGGCGCCGGCCAATGCGTCGTTGGGCTGATCGGTTCCAGGAATCACGAGCTCTACGGCGATCATCGCCCCGCGGCCACGCACTTCAGCGATCGCCGGCACCTTGCTTTGCGTCGCGACCAGTCGAGCCTTCATCAATTCCTCGATGGCTTGCGCTCGCGCGGATAGGTCGTGGGCCTCCATGGCCGCGATGGATCCGATCGCAGCCGCGCATGCAACGGGATTACCGCCGTAAGTTCCGCCCAGTCCACCCACATGAGCTGCATCCATGATGTCGGCGCGACCCGTCACCGCTGCGAGTGGCAAACCACCGGCAATTCCCTTGGCGGTAGTGATGACGTCAGGAATGACGCCTTCGTGATCGCAAGCAAACCAGGCGCCGGTTCGGGCAAAACCAGTTTGAATCTCGTCAGCGATGAAAACAATTCCATTGTCGGTACAAAAATCCGACAAGGCCTTCAAGAAGCCAGGCGCAGGAACGACAAAGCCGCCCTCACCTTGGATGGGTTCAATCACTAATGCGGCTACTTGGTCCGATCCCACTTCCTTTTCAATCTTGGTGATGGCCACGGCTGCCGCTTGTGCGCCGTCAAGGCCATCGCGGAAGGGGTACGAGGTTGGAACGCGATAAATATCGGAGGCGAACGGACCGAAGCCGTGCTTGTAAGGCATGTCCTTAGCTGTCATGGCCATCGTCAAGTTCGTACGCCCGTGATACGCGTGCTCAACCACGACAACGGCTTGACGCTTGGTGTAGGCGCGCGCGATCTTCACCGCGTTTTCTACCGCTTCGGCGCCGGAGTTAAACAGTGCCGAACGCTTAGCGTGATCACCGGGCGTGAGTCGATTGAGTGCTTCACAGACTTCGACGTAGCCCTCATAGGGCGTGACCATGAAGCACGTGTGTGTAAACAAAGCGACTTGATCTTGTACCCGCGAGACCACTTCTGGGTTCGCGTTGCCCACCGACGTCACGGCGATACCCGAACCCAAATCAATCAGGTGGTTGCCATCAACATCAACCAAGATTCCGCCCGCGGCGCGTTCAATAAAGACCGGCAAGGTGGTACCGACTCCGCGGGCAACAGCATCGGTTCGGCGCTGCATGAGCGCATCGGACTTGGGCCCTGGAATGGCGGTAACGACCCGTCGTTCTTGCGGGATATCGAATTCCTGGGACAACGCAGAAAGGCTCATGCCCTGTAGATTACGGGGGATTTCAGGCCAAAGACACCCGTATGGAGTCGTCGCTTCAGCAAAGGTCTGTCCCATAGGGGAAGATGAACCCGTGCGCACAGTGGTGATCCTTGGAAGCACTGGGTCGATCGGGACTCAGGCCTTGGATGTCATTGCCCGAAACCCTGAAGATTTTCGTGTCGTCGGCCTAGCCGCTGGCGGATCTGACCTGCATCTGTTGGCCCAACAAGCCGTTGCCACCGGTGCTCCCGTTATCGCCTTGGCTAACGCATCGAGCCCGGCGCTGTTTCTTGATGCCTTCACGGCGCTTGCGCCAACGGCACCCAAGCCACAGGTGATCTGTGGACCCGAGGCCGTCGTTGAGGTCGCCTCGTTGTCCTGTGACGTGGTGCTCAATGCCATCACCGGTTCGATTGGCTTGCGCCCCACCTTGGCAGCTCTTGCTGCCGGCAGTGTCGTCGCATTAGCCAATAAGGAATCCCTGATCGTGGGTGGTCCATTGGTGAAAGCCATTGCTGGCCCCGATCAACTCGTACCGGTCGACTCCGAGCACTCTGCTTTGGCTCAGTGCTTGCGCGCCGGTCGCGCTAGTGAAGTCAAGCGATTGCTGTTGACGGCCAGCGGGGGACCATTCCTTGGCAAGTCGCGCGCTGAACTAGGAAGTGTCACGCCAGAGCAAGCTTTGAAGCACCCCACCTGGTCCATGGGGCCAGTAGTGACCATTAATTCGGCGACCTTGATGAATAAGGGCCTGGAAGTTATTGAAGCTCACTTACTTTTCGACATTGACATGACTCGTATCGACGTGGTGGTGCATCCGCAATCGATCGTGCACTCGATGGTCGAGTTCGTCGATGGATCAACGATCGCTCAGGTATCGCCCCCCGACATGCGCTTGCCGATTGCGATGGGAATTGCCTGGCCCAACCGGGTCGCGGACGCGTCACCGGCCAACGATTGGACCAAGCCCGTGTCATGGGACTTCCGCCCGCTCGACGACAGCGCTTTTCCTGCTGTGGCGCTTGCGCGTGAAGCCGGAACGCGTGGTGGCATTGCGCCAGCGGTATTCAACGCGGCCAACGAAGTCTGCGTTGATGCGTTCCTTACCGGCCGGTTGCCATTTTTGGGAATTGTCGACACCGTTGGCAAGGTGGTTGGCGATGCGCCGGCTCAAACCTCTGGTTCGTTGACTTTGGACGATGTTTTGCAAGCCGAAACCTGGGCACGTGATGCGGCCCGAACGATTGTGGGGGTGGCGTAATGGATCTTTCGCTCAACGTTCTGGGCTGGTTCATCATGCTCGTGGGAATTTCGCTGTCCATTGCGCTGCATGAAGTCGGTCACCTGGTGACAGCAAAGAAATTTGGTGTCAAGGTCACTGAATACATGGTCGGCTTCGGCCCCAAGCTTTTTTCTCGTCAACGCGGTGAAACCGAGTACGGAATTAAGGCGATTCCCTTGGGTGGCTACATCCGCATGATTGGAATGTTGCCTCCAGTCAATCCCGACCGGCCTGAGGTCTTGCGAACCACGACTACGGGACGCATGGGTGCGCTAGTCGATGATGCTCGACAAACCGCAGCAGATGAAATCGGCCCCGATGATGCTGACCGCGTCTTTTACAAGTTGCCGGTGCGCCAAAAATTAGTGGTGATGCTCGGCGGCCCGACCATGAACCTGATCATCTCGGCGATCTTGTTCACGATCGCCTTTATGGCCTTAGGTTTACCCACGCCGAGCAACGTTGTGGGCTACGTCGCGCCCTGTATTCCTACCGAAGCCTCGCTTCGGGCCGACAAATCCTTAACTAATTGCCCGAGTTCGCCTTCTCCTGCTGCTGAATCGGGTCTGAAAGTGGGCGACCGCATCGTTTCGTTCAACGGGGTGGTCACCTCAAACTGGGAACAGGTGCGCACACAAATTCGCACCAGCGATAAGTCCAATGTTCCGTTCACCGTTGAGCGTGATGGCAAGACCGTGCGTTTGACTACGACGTTGGTTCAAGCTCCCCGGCCAACGTTCAATGATCAAGGTGAGATCACCAGCATTGAACCTGCTCTCTATTTCGGGCTTGCCCCCACGGAAGAGTTGGTTAAACAATCCTTCATCGCCGTTCCCCAGCAAATGTGGGACATCACTAAGCAAGCCACCCGAGCCATCGTTACTTTGCCCGTCAAGATGTATGAACTCACCCAGACTGTGTTTGGTGGTCAACCACGCGATCCCAATGGTCTGGTCGGCGTGGTTGGAGTCGGGCGCATCAGTGGTGAGGTCGTAGCCGCGGAAGGCATTGACGTCCAGCTCAAAGCCCTGCAGATTTTGGGCCTACTCGCTGGGTTGAATTTGTTCCTGTTCCTGTTCAACCTCATCCCGTTGTTGCCACTCGATGGTGGCTACGCCATCGGCGCAGTGTGGGAAGGCATCAAGCGGGG
>CALQPL010000117.1 GCA_943332445.1 Bifidobacterium breve | reverse complement strand
GGCGATCACCTCACCGTCAGAGATATCGATACCTTGATCGAGCATCCACCAGGTCATCGCCCGATAGAGCGCTCCGGTATCGAGGTAAGCACAGTCCAAGGCCTTCGCCACTGATCGTGCGGTGGTGGATTTGCCAGAACCTGCCGGCCCATCAATAGCAACAACGAGATGGTCAGAACTCACCGATACACAACCCATCCGCTGTCTTCTAGTCCTTGCGCCAACGTATCTACCGACGCAGGGATGACAAAGACCGTGGCCAAACCGACAGGTTGTCCTGGTGAATGTTCAAGAGAGACATCCTCGATGTTGACCCCCAGCAATCCGACAGCATCAAACAACGCAGCTAGGCGTCCTGGTTCGTCGGGAATAACTACAGACACGCTCACGTAGCGCTGCGCCGACGAACCGTGCTTTCCAGGAATGCGTGCTTGGCCTGATTGACCCTTGCGCACTAAGTCGGTGGCCACTGCTGATGTGTTCGCCGATGGATCATGCAGATCAGCACGCAACTGTGTCAGGTCGTCGATCACTTCGCCCAACAACGCATCAAGAGCCTGGGCATTGCCTTCAATAATTTGACCCCACAGATCAGGATCCGAGCCCGCGATCCGTGTGACATCGCGCAGACCTTGACCTGATAACGACAACGCTTCAGAATCCAACGCAATCAAGCGAGCCGCCGTCGCGCTTGCCATGATTTGCGGCAGGTGTGAGGTCGCCGCCACCGATTCATCATGCTTCTTCGCTGACATCACAATCTTGTCTGCTCGCACCGTACTGATGAGACGTTCAACCACCTCTTGTGCAGCATCTTGATCAGCGCTCGGGGTGATCACCCAAGGGCGCCCTTCAAACAGATCAGAGCGCGCACCCGTGGGACCAGACAATTCACGACCAGCCAGTGGATGACCGCCGATGAAACGTGCGCTCTCAGGGTGGGCGTTCACCTGTCGAAGGATGTTCTCCTTCAAGCTGGCCACATCAGTGACGATGGCTCGCGAAAACTCATTCAAACTCGCGGTGACAACCTCGGCTGTAACTGCCGGCGGGGCAGCAACCACGACCAGGTCAACATCGTCGGCGTTAACAGCGTCCTTGCTTCCTGCACCCAGGCTGTGGGCTTGACCCAGCGCATCTGCATTGGGATCGCGCAGGTGAACCGTCCAACCAGCAGAACTCAGGGCCAAACCAACACTGGTGCCGATCAGTCCAGTCCCCTGGATCAGCACGGTCAATGGCCGCCCGGTCGATGAACTCATTGGGCCAGGTCGCGACGCAGCACTTCGGCTCCGCGCAAGTAGACGTGGTGCACGGCAGAGCGCTCAAGGGAGGTTTCCACATGAGCCATTACCCGAATCACCCGTGGCAAAGCACCCTTAACGTCAATCTCAGAGGCACACATCAACGGCACATCGCCCATGCCCAGTTGTCGGGCTGCAAAGGCGGGAAACTCGCTGGTCAAATCAGGCGTGGCCGTAAACACCATGCTGATGAGGTCATCGGACGTCAAACCATTGGTTGTCAGGATCTCGGTGACAAGTTCAACGACAGCATCAATCATCTCGTCGCGATCGTCAGCTTGGAGCTGTGTTGCCCCGCGGACAGCCCGTACGGCCATGATGATCTCCCTTTGTTAGCGGTGTTAAGAGTACCGGTAACTACAGGCCAACCGACTCATACAGCGCGGCGACTTCGCTTTGTGTCAGCGGGCGGACACCGCCTGGGCGCATGTCACCAAGGTGCACGCTACCCACGCGCGTACGAACCAACCGGTTGATGGGGTGACCCACCGCTTCCATGATTCGGCGCACGATGCGGTTACGTCCCTCATGCAAAGTGATCTCTACCAGTGATCGACCTTCAGCCTGCTGAACCACTGCAAAGTGATCGATCATCACTAGGCCGTCTTCGAGCTCAATACCGGCCATCAACGTCTTACCCACATCGCGAGCGATTTGACCTTGGACCTGACACAGGTAGACCTTTTCGATCCCCCATGACGGGTGGGTCAAGCGATTGCAGAGTTCGCCATCGTTGGTGAGCAGCAACAATCCCTCGGTGTCGGTGTCTAGACGACCAACGTGGAACAACCGCTCGCGGCGCTCACTGAAGAAGTCACCGATGCACGGACGACCCAAATCGTCCGACATGGTCGTGACCACACCGGCCGGTTTGTTAAGTGCCAAATACACATTGCCTGGTGCGACGTTGATGCGCTCGCCGTCAACGCGCACAACAGCGGTGTCAGGGTTCACGCGAACGCCCATGCGCTCAACGCGCTTGCCATCGACTTCTACGCGACCTTGTGCAATGAGGTCTTCACACTTTCGTCGGCTACCAATACCGGCCGCAGCCAAAACTTTTTGTAGGCGAATGCCCGTTGAGTCATCCATTAGTCGACCTGCGATCCGATCTCTTCTTCCAACGCACCCAGATCAGGCAGGTGCGGAGCAAGTTCTGGTAACTGCTCCAGACTTGACAACCCGATGCGCTCGAGGAAATAGGAAGTAGTCCGGTACAGGTGTGCCCCGGTTTCGTGCTCCGTGCCGTCTTCTTCGACCAGACCGCGCGAGATCAGGGTGCGCATCACGCCGTCAACGTTCACACCACGAATGGCAGAGACGCGAGCACGACTGACCGGTTGGCGATACGCCACCACGGCCAGCGTTTCCAGCGATGCTTGGGTGAGGCGAGCTTGTTGCCCATCAAGGACGAAGCGCTCCACCCATGGCGCGTATTCGGCACGGGTGTAAAACCGCCATCCACCCGCCACTTCACGCAGATCAAATCCACGCTCGCTGGTTTCATACTCTGCGGCTAGGTCCTTCAGGACAGCTACGACTTCGTGCAAGGGGCGTTCGCTGATCTGAGCCAACATGATCTCGCTGGCCGGCTCGTCGACGACCATCAAAATAGCCTCAAGAAGGCCTTTGAGGGATACATCAAGAACATTGGGGACTTCAACCTCGGTAACCGAGTCTCCCTCGACGTCTTCGAGGACTTCGTCGAGAACGTCTTCTAGGACTTCTTCTGGCGAAGAATTGGGCGACTGCGAGGTCACTGGTCTTCCTCCAAGGCTACGCGGTCGGTGTCATCGTCGACGGGAACCGCTTCAACAGCGCTAACACTAGCGGGTGGCTCATCCTCGTCGACAGGGTCAAGGTCAAACTCTTCCGAGACCTCAATTTCCGCGTCATCGTCACCAATCCAGCGCACCAAAAGATCCTGCAACGGTGCGGCCTGTTCAAACGAGACCACGCCTTCACGAAAGAGCTCTAACAGAGCCAGGAAGCGAGCAACAACGGTCAAGGTGTCCGGAGCATCACCGATCAATGCACGGAAGGTGGCTTCGCGCTGGCGTCGCAGTCGATCAACCACAATGGCTGCTTGCTCGCGCACCGACACCCGCTGCATGTGGATGTGCCCAGTGGCCACTTGCTCGATGGTCTTGGGCGTTAGGGCACGCTCAGCCAGTGCCGCGAACTCGATGGGCCCCAAGCCCAGCAACACTTCAGGTAACAATCCGGCAAATTGAGGTTCCATCGACACCGAACGCGGGTGACGGTGGATCTCATCGGCCATGCGCTGCGAAAAGATCCCAGCGACTTCTTTGTAGGCGCGGTATTGCATCAATCGGGCAAACAGCAGGTCCCTGGCTTCAAGCAGGGCCAAGTCCTCTTCGTCTTCGATCTCACCCGATGGCAACAACCTGGCCGCTTTGAGGTCCAAAAGCGTCGCTGCAACAACTAAGAACTCCGTGGCCTGCTCTAGCGGCCACTCCCCCTCGAAGGAGCGAATGTGAGCGATGAATTCGTCGGTGACCGTTGACAGGGCAATCTCGGTGATGTCGAGCTTGTGCTTGGAAATGAGTTGAAGAAGAAGGTCAAAGGGGCCTTCGAAAACCGCGAGGTGAACTTGAAACCCAGAACCCTCGCCGCCAACGACAGCAGAGCCATCGGTTGGTACCTGTGGCTCGAGAGTTTCGTCTGTCGTGGCGGTCACACAACAACCCTAACCAACGGCCGAACCGCTCGTGGAGTGAACCTAGGAAATACGAAACTACTTCTCGCGCGCCATGAGTTCGCGAGCCAACTGGCGATAGGCATCTGCGCCATTGCTCGACGAGGCATACGAGGTGATCGGCTCGCCAGCAACCGAGGTCTCTGGGAACTTGATGGTGCGGTTGATGACCGTGTGGAATACGCCGTCGCCAAAAGCGTCAACCACGGTTTGTAGGACTTCGCGCGAGTGGACTGTGCGTGCGTCGTACATCGTCGCCACGATTCCTTCAAGAACCAATTCCGGATTGAGGCGCTGTTGCACCTTTTCAATCGTGTCCATCAGCAGGGCCACACCACGCAAGGCAAAGAATTCGCACTCAAGAGGAATGATGACGCCTTGTGAGGCGGTCAATGCGTTAACCGTCAGCAGACCCAGCG
>CALQPL010000116.1 GCA_943332445.1 Bifidobacterium breve | reverse complement strand
GAAGTTGCGCTGCCTTTGACCGGACACGTTCTGGAAACCGTGTGGGCGTTTTTAGAAACCGGATCAATTGAAGGTGCGGCCCGCCAGCTGTTCATTCACACCAACACGGTGCGGTATCGATTGCGCAAAGCCACCGAGCTCAGTGGTGTGGTCGTGACCTCACCTCGAGGTGCACACACTTTGCGCATCGCTTTATCCTTATCCACGTTAAACGAGAACGCATCGAAAGAAGTTCGCTAACCATGTCTGATTCAACCCGCGCAGTGGTCATCGTTTCCGGTGGCGCCGCCTTGAGCCCCTTCACCACACCCGATGCCATCGCGAACCAAGGCATGGCCGCCGGTAGCACCGACACCTACTTGCGCCAGGGCTTGCTCGATGCTGGCTTTACCGTCTTTACTTCGCCAGCCTCGATGGGAGGCGGCCCAGCCCTTGAAGACACAGGGTTTTCTGGCTTTTCCGATCCGGCCATCACCTTGCCTGCCGAGCTCACTGTCAACTGCGTAGGACCCATCGATGATGCCGGCCAGCGGCTAGCCAACTTCCTTGAATTCGTGAGCGAAACTTTTGGCATCGCCACTTTTGATCTGATCGGTCACTCGATGGGTGGATTGTTTTCGCGCGCGAGCATTCATGAACTAACGCGGCGCAACTCTTTGCTGACCGTTGGATCATTGGCCACCATTGGTACGCCGTGGCAGGGATCGTTTGCTGGCGACTACTCCTCCGGTGATGTCTCCATTGAACTGGCTGACGGCGATGCGGTGTCAGAGGAAATCTTGCGGCAAGCCAAAGCACTTTTTGATGAAGCCTCTGAAGGTGCCGGTGAACAAGTCACGTACGAATTCCTCAACGGCACCAACGGCTGGAACCAACGCCACGTCGGCATGCTCGATGACATTGACGTGTTGCTCATCGGTGGTGATTACCTCAAGCGAGCTAGCGGTGATCCGCGCATGTGGCCACACGATGGGTTGGTGTCCCTGTCCAGCGCGCTGGCCCAGGACGTCAGCCCGGCCGTCCTGCCTCGGCGTCAGGAAGCCACCTTTGACGGGGTCCACTCGATCTACTTCGCCGATGCCCTGGATTTGGCCTGGGACAAGGGCCTGACCTGGGACCCAGCGGTATTGGAGAGACTGGTGGGACACCTGAGTACTGCTCAGGCGCGGGGCTAACCTGCGGCTCTGATTTCTTTGTAGGTATCCTCTAAAAATCATGTCCATTATTGGTCCGAGTCGCGCCCGCTTTTGGGCACACTCCACGCAAGGCTAAGACCGTGCTAGCAGTCATCGCTCCCGGACAAGGTTCGCAAACCCCTGGCTTCTTGGCCCCTTGGCTTGAGATCCCCACCTTTGCCGAACGCCTGCATTGGCTTTCCGCCGTCAGCGGCCTCGACCTGGCCGAGCTCGGCACCACCGCCGATGCCGAAACCATCAAGGACACCGCCATCGCGCAACCCTTGATCGTGGCTGCCGGTTTGGTATCCCTTCTTGAACTGTTCCCCCACCCTGCCGATGCGTATCGCGTCGTGGGCGTGGGCGCCGGACACAGCGTCGGCGAAATCACCGCAGCCGCAGCCTCGAACATCATCTCTGGTGAACAAGCCATGGTCTTTGTTCGCGAACGCGGCAAGGCAATGGCCGCAGCCGCTGCAAAGACGCCAACCGGAATGTCGGCCGTACTTGGTGGCGATGCAGAAGTGGTGTTGGCCAAGCTTGCTGAACACGGATTGACTCCGGCCAACAACAACGGTGCTGGACAAATCGTTGCTGGTGGAACGATGGAACAACTCGCGGCGCTTGCGAACGATCCACCCGAGGGCGCGCGCGTTCGTCCGTTGCAAGTTGCCGGCGCATTCCACACCGTGCACATGGCTCCGGCTGTTTCGACGTTGGCGCGCTACGCCCGCTCGATTTCTACCCACGACCCCCGTACGGCCTTGCTGTCCAACGCCGATGGCTCAGTGGTTCACAGCGGCGTGGAGTTCTTGACCCGCCTGGTCACCCAGGTCAACAACCCCGTGCGCTGGGACCTGTGCATGCAGACCATGGCCGAACTCGGCGTCACAGCCGTCATCGAATTGCCGCCAGCAGGCACCCTAACGGGCCTGATCAAGCGTGCATTGCCTGATGTCGAAACCCTGGCGTTGAAGACTCCCGATGACCTCGAGGCTGCTCGCGAACTCGTCGCACGTCACGGCACCACCAGCCCGCTGGATACGTCACCGACGTGGCGCATGTTGGTCGCGCCGGCCAAGGGAATGTTTGTGCGCGGTGACGCCAACGAAGGTGACGCTCTCGCAGTCGATGCACTGGTGGGCACCGTCAAGACCTTGCGCGATGAACAAGCTGTTGTTGCCCCGCACGGTGGCACGATCATAGAATGGCTCGTCGAAGACGGTGACCCCGTTGCGCCTGGTCAACCCTTGGTTCGCTTGCACCCCGAGGCCAACGCTTCATGAGCTTGATCACTGCTGTCAGTGGCGCACCCTTTGCGCGCATGCTCGGCGTCGGCTCTTATAGCCCCGCTCGCGTGGTGACCAACGCAGAGATGTGCGAACGCATTGATTCCACCGATGAATGGATTCGCGAACGCTCAGGCATTACCGAGCGACGCTTTGCTGCCCCTGACGAAACCGTGGCTGACATGGCCGTGGCCGCGGCCAGCAAGGCCCTAGCCAGCGCCGGCATCACCGCTGACCAGGTCGATTGCGTCATCGTGGCCAGCGTGACCCACCTCAAGGCCACCCCCAGTGCCGCCGCCGAGGTCTCCCACCGTTTGGGTGCCGGTCGCGCTCCCGCTTTTGACATCTCAGCCGCGTGCGCGGGCTTTTGTTACGGCTTGTCGATGGCCCAGGACTTCATCCGTGGCGGCAGCGCCAAGTACGTGGTCGTGATCGGCGTGGAAAAACTGACCGACATCGTTGACCCCAACGATCGCTCCACCGCGTTCTTGTTCGCTGACGGTGCAGGCGCGGCTGTCATTGGTCCATCCGATACGCCAGCCATCGGTCCGACCGTGTGGGGCGCGGACGGTTCCCAACTTGATGCCATCACGATGAGTGGTCGCTACGAAGACCTGCGCGACGACGAAACCGCTGAATATCCGCACGTGGTGATGCAAGGTCAAGCCGTTTTCCGTTGGGCCGTGCACGACATGTCGATCGTGGCTCAACAAGCCCTCGACGCAGCCGGCATCACCGCCGACCAACTCGATGCGTTTATTCCGCACCAAGCCAACCTGCGCATTGTTGATGCCATGGTGCGATCCCTAAAACTTCCTGCAGACATTCCTGTGGCCCGTGACATCGTGACCAGCGGTAACACCTCTGCCGCGTCGATCCCGTTGGCCATGGACCACATGTTGCAGGCAGGACAGATCCGCTCCGGCGGACTCGCCCTGCTGATCGGCTTCGGAGCTGGGTTGGCTTATGCCGCCCAGGTCGTGGAGCTGCCCTAGACCCCCGCAACCAGCGGGTGCACCACCAGCACTAACCACCGTTAACAACACACCAAGGAGCGCACACCATGGCCCAGTCCGAGCAGGAAATCCTCGCCGGCCTCGCCGACATCGTCAATGAGATCACTGGCGTTGCCGTCGCTGACATCGCGTCAGAAAAGTCCTTCACCGATGACCTCGACATCGACTCGTTGTCGATGGTGGAAGTCGTGATGGCTGCTGAAGAAAAGTTCGGCGTCACGATCCCTGACGAAGAAGTCAAGAACCTCGTCACCGTTGGTGATGCAGTTTCTTACATCGCAAAGGCAAGTGCCTGATTCACCCCGCGCCTTGATTAACAGCTTGTGAGTCGTTGGCCAAGTCGAAACAGCACCGTGCACTATCGAACACATCAAAGGAGTTTCACGTGAGCACTAACAACAAAACACGCGTGGTCGTCACCGGCCTCGGTGCGACAACTCCCGTGGGCGGCACTGCTGTGTCGACTTGGTCAGCGCTCCTAGCTGGTCAATCCGGCGTACGAACGATCACTGATGAATGGGCAGCCGACTTGCCGGTGAACTTTGCCGGTGTCGCCGCTGTTGATCCAACCGAAGTCCTAGATCGCGTCGAAGCCCGCAAGCTCGACCGCATCGCGCAGTTCGCCCTCGTGGCAGCCCGCGAGGCCTGGGCCGATGCTGGCCTGACCACCGTGGACCCGGTCCGCTTGGGCGTCTCCGTCGCCACCGGCATCGGTGGAGCACTGACGTTACTGAGCTCGTGGGACGCGATGCAAAAGTCGGGACCGCGTCGAGTCAGTCCACACACCATCCCGATGTTGATGCCTAACTCAGCGGCCGCAACAGTGGGAATCGAATTCACTGCGCGCGCTGGAGTGCACACTCCCGTGGCCGCGTGTGCCTCGGGCGCCGAATCCATGGCCCAAGGTTTAGAGATGATCCGCAGTGGTCGCGCTGATGTGGTTGTCGTTGGTGGAGCCGAAGCTTG